>NZ_JABWQQ010000021.1:0-102137 GCF_014268555.1 Pseudomonas sp. SWRI111
TGCACCTCCAAGTCACCAGCGAGGCCACCACAGCCAAGCTGGTTGCGCTTACGCGCAACGCGCCATGCCTGGCGCACACATAAAAACGCCGATCATGTGACCGGCGTTTTTTTATGCCTGGAGATTTACCAGAAGCGTTGTTGAGTCAGGCGACTCCACCAGTTCAGCAGTACGCGGTCGACCGAACCGCTGGCAGCCATGCCGATACGTTCCTGCAGGCTTTTGCGCTCGGCGTAATGCAGATGGTAAACCTCGGCTTTCTTCGCCCGGTCGGCCAGGTATTCATCACTGGTCTTGAGTTCGTCCACCAATTGCTTGTCGAGCGCTGCAATGCCTAGCCAGACTTCACCCGTGGCGACTTCGTCGATCGCCAGTTGCGGGCGATAACGGGCAACGAAGTTCTTGAACAACTGATGGGTGATGTCCAGGTCTTCCTGAAACTTCTCTCGGCCTTTTTCGGTGTTTTCGCCAAACACGGTCAGGGTGCGTTTGTATTCACCGGCGGTCAGCACTTCGAAATCAATATCGTGTTTCTTCAGCAGGCGGTTGACGTTAGGCAACTGGGCAACCACGCCGATGGAACCGAGGATGGCGAACGGCGCGCTGATGATCTTCTCGCCGATGCACGCCATCATGTAGCCGCCGCTGGCCGCGACCTTGTCGATGCACACGGTCAACGGCACGCCGGCCTCGCGGATCCGCGCCAGTTGCGAGGAGGCCAGGCCATAGCTGTGCACCATTCCGCCGCCGCTTTCCAGGCGCAGGACCACTTCGTCTTTCGGCGTCGCCAGGGTCAGCAATGCAGTGATTTCGTGGCGCAGGCTTTCAGTGGCCGAGGCTTTGATGTCGCCATCGAAGTCGAGCACAAAGACCCGTGGCCGGGTTTGAGGTTTGTTCTTCTGCTTCTTCTCGCTTTTCTCGGTTTTCGCTTCGCCCTTGCGCAAGGCCTTGAGCTGGTCCTTGTCGAGCAACGTCTGCTCCAGGCGCTCGCGCAAGCCTTTGTAGAAATCGTTGAGCTTGCTGACCTGCAACTGCCCCGCCGACTTGCGCCGGCCCTTGCTGCGCAACGCGGCAAAACTGGCGAGCACCACCAGGATGGCAATCACCAGGGTGACGGTCTTGGCCAGGAAACTGGCGTATTCGGTGAAAAAATCCACAGAGACTCCTCAAAGCAATGCGTGAAAGTGAAACACACGCGGGATGGTCCAAGCATACCCATGCGCTGACCGGTCGGCCAGCCGTGAAACCTCTGGCAACAGGCCTGTAACGGGCATTTCAAACAAGCGTATGTTTTTTCATTGACAGCTCACCGCCATCCTCATAACCTCGCCAAACCTTCAACGTACCGGGATGACGCGGACGTGGGCAGCATTTACTTGATTCGACATGGCCAGGCCTCCTTCGGTGCAGACGATTATGACGTCCTGTCGGCGACCGGCGTACGGCAGGCAGAAATCCTCGGCCAGCACCTTGCCGAGCTGGGGATCCGCTTCGATCGCTGCCTCGCCGGCGACCTGCGCCGTCAGCAACACACCGCCACCAGCGCCTTGGATCAGTTCAGCGCCAAAGGCCTGCCGGTGCCGGTCCTGGAAACCGACTCCGCGTTCAACGAATTCGATGCCGACGCGGTGATTCGCGCCCTGCTCCCGGCCATGCTGCCGGATGAGCCCGAAGCCCTCGACATCCTGCGCAACGCCGCCCAGAACCGTGGCGAGTTCCAACGCATCTTCGCCTTGATCGTCGAACGCTGGCTGGCTGGCACCTACGACACACCCGGCCTGGAGAGCTGGCTGGGGTTCGTCGACCGGGTTCAGGCCGGGCTGCACCGCATCCTTGATCTGGCGCAAAAAAACCAGACCATCGCGGTATTCACCTCTGGCGGCACCATCACCGCCCTGCTCCACCTCATTACCCAAATGCCTGCCCGACAGGCCTTTGAACTGAACTGGCAGATCGTCAACACCTCGCTCAACCAACTGAAGTTTCGTGGTCGCGAGGTGGCTCTGGCTTCCTTCAACAGTCACGCACACCTGCAACTGCTGAAGGCCCCGGAACTCATCACTTTCCGCTGAGTCCGGCTTACTGTGACCCTAGCTGTATTCACCCAGCTCCTATTACCAAGAAAGGATCGAACCATGACCTCCGTAGCTGATGCCGTAAAAGCAATGCAAGCCAAGTTCAACCCAGCCGCCGCTGCCGGTCTGGATCTGGTCTTCGGTTTCAACATCACCGACGAAGACAAGCAGTACGCGCTGATCGTCAAGGATGGCACTTGCGACATCCAGGAAGGCGAAAACCCGGACGCCAACTGCACGCTGGTGCTGGATAGCCAGACCTTGAAAGACATCGTCAGCGGCGAAACCGACGGCATGCAGGCATTCATGGGCGGCAAGCTGCGCGTTGAAGGCGACATGATGCTGTCGATGAAACTGTCCGAGCTGTTCCCTTCGTAAGAAGCCGTTCGGTCAAACAAATCCCGTCGTCTGGCGGGATTTGTCATTTAAGCATCCGAAAAAGTGAAGAGTCGGCTTCACCCTCCGCTTGCTGAAACACGCTCAGACCTCCTGCAATAACCGCGTGTCCAGCCCAAATCGTTCTTGCGAAACCATTCGGAACTGACCTTCCGCCAGGTCGCAACTCACCAGCAGATTCCAGGAGTGTCTGGTTGCCACCGAGGGCACCAGTATGAATGGGTGCTCAGCCAACAGCGCGTCGGCAAACTTTCGCTGGTTGGGTGACGCTCTTATCGGGTTGAGCCAATGCGGATTGGGCACGTCTTCCGGCTGGACAATTCTGACGCTGGCTTCATGGATGATTTCAAAACAGGTCAACACATAAGGTTCCTGATCGAGCGCATCGAAACTGCCATGGGCGGCTACCTCCAAAATGGCCGTGGATGGATCGACTGACGCGTAAACAACTCTGCGTCCGGGTGTATTCCATCGGCCGCCGTCCCGTTTCGAGCCCAGGCCGCTGCTCCAGGTATCGCTGTACACCTCGCGATCCAGTCGCCAGGCGTACCAACGATCATCCCATGGCAAGGGATTCATTGATAAACCCCGTATTTGATCTGGTTCAGATACTCCTCCACCATCCGGAATCCCAATGCATGTCCAACCAGATCGAGTGGCACGTGATCATAGAAGTAGGTCGAGCGTTGTTGTAGCCAGGACTCCGCCTTCGCCTGACGTCCAAACACTTCATTGGCCAGTTCCAAAGCCGAGGCGTATTGGTAGGCGATGATGCTTTGCTGCGTGTCCAGGCGCACCGGTATGGCTTCCTTGAGCAGGCGCCGCACCGTTCTGACAGACCTGCCGGTGATACGCTTGACCAGATCGCCTTGCTGATAGAGCTCGCAGGTGGCGAGCATGTTGACGACATCGAGCAGTTCAAACCCTTCGCTGGTGCAACGGAGAATGAGCATCGGGTCATCACCCGTGTCCTGCCCGCGCAGTAACAACTCCAGAGGCTTGCCTTCGAGCCTGTTCAATCCGGTTAGCCGGGGCGCTTTGGCGGTGGGCATGGCGACGGCCTCCGAGGGGCATCTGGCGCGATCGTCGCGCCAGTAATGGCGTGGGGAGTAGGCAGGGGTATGGCTTTCAATCAGTGGGATTCGCATATTCCATCCTTTGTCCGGGCTTCGAGCGATCAGTACGCTCGCTGACTTCAATGTCTGGAGCTGATGCTATAGATCCAGCGTCCGACGACCAACCTGAAAGAGTCGTCAGAAATATCCCTTCATCTGATCGAAACGGTCACGCTTGCGTAGGACTTAAACGGAAATTCAGCGACTGAACTGAAGCCTTCGTCTGACACAACGTTGACCCCGGTCACATGGGGCCAGGCAGTCACTGATTATTCTCCCCGCTCCATCGAAGGCCAAGGACGGCTCACCGGGAGCCTGCGGCCGATCCCGTTCAAGGAAGAAACCTCATGCGAGCACTCAATATCATTCTGCTGTCCTCCGCGTTCAACGGCTTGACCCAGCGTGCCTGGCTGGAGCTGCGTCAGGCCGGGCACTCCCCCAGCGTCGTGGTGTTTACCGACGAAGACGCCGTGTGCGAACAGATCGAACACAGCGGCGCCGATCTGGTGATTTGCCCGTTTCTCAAGGACCGCGTGCCGCAAGCACTGTGGCGTAACCGCCAGCGGCCGGTGGTGATCATTCACCCGGGCATCGTCGGCGACCGTGGCGCCAGCGCGCTGGACTGGGCGATTACCCACGAGTTGTCGCGCTGGGGCGTTACCGCTCTGCAAGCCGTGGAAGAGATGGATGCCGGCCCGGTGTGGGCCACCTGTGAATTCAACCTGCCGGCGGGCCTGCGCAAATCCGAGCTGTACAACGGCCGGGTCAGCGACGCGGCGATGGTGTGCATTCGCGAAGTGGTAGAAAAATTCGTCGAAGGCTATGTGCCGGTTGAACTGGACTATGCCGATCCGAACGTTCGCGGTCGTTTGCAGGCGAACATGAAACAGGCCGATCGCAGCTTCAGCTGGCACGATTGCGCGCGTTTTATCAAACGCTGCATCGACGCGGCGGACGGACAGCCCGGCGTGCTGGCCAGCCTGGCGGGCGGTCAGTATTACCTGTTTGATGCGCACCTTGACGCGCGCAGCGGCGTGCCGGGCGAACTGCTCGCAGTGCGTGACGATGCGGTGCTGGTGGCGACCGGCGATCAGAGCCTGTGGATCGGCTCGCTGCGGCGCAAACCGCAACCCGGCGAAGAAACCTTCAAGCAACCGGCGCGGCATGTGCTGGCCGGGCAGTTGGCGGATGTCCCGGTGCTGGACGCGGCGTTTGCCACTCAGGCGTTCAGCACCGAAGCCTATCAACCGCTGCGGTATCGCGAGTGCGGACACGTCGGCGAGCTGACGTTCGAGTTCTATAACGGCGCCATGAGCACCGAGCAGTGCGAGCGCATGGTCGCGGCGCTGCGTTGGGCCAAGGCCCGCGACACTCAAGTGCTGCTGATCAAGGGTGGCCGTGGCAGTTTTTCCAACGGCGTGCACCTGAATGTGATTCAGGCCGCACAGGATCCGGGCGCTGAAGCCTGGGCGAACATTCAGGCCATCGACGATGTCTGCGAGGAGCTGCTCAGTGCGCGGCAACTGGTGGTCAGCGGCGTGACGGGCAATGCCGGCGCCGGTGGCGTGATGCTTGCGCTGGCCGCCGACATCGTGTTTGCCCGCGCCGGGATCGTGCTTAACCCGCACTACAAGAGCATGGGTCTGTACGGCTCGGAATTCTGGACCTACAGCCTGCCCCGCGCGGTCGGCCCGGCGATGGCCGAACAACTGACCCAGGCCTGTCTGCCGGTGAGCGCGAGCGAGGCCTGGCAATTGGGCATGGTTCAGGAGATCGGCCCGCGTTGCCCGGACGAATTTTCATTGTGGTTGCTGCAGCGGGCCAACAGCGTGCTGAGCGACCCGACGTACGCGGCGGTGCGTGAGCGCAAGTCGCAGGTTGATCACGCGCTTATCCGCCAATGCCGCGAGGCCGAGTTGCGGCAGATGCAGCAGGACATGTGCTTGAACCGCCACGGGTTCGCCGAAAAGTGCCGCCACTTCGTGTACAAGCGCAAAGCTTGCGGCACACCGGCGCGGTTGGTCGAAGCATGGGCGCAGTCGGGTGAAGTGGAAGTGACCGAGTCTCCCGTGCAGGCGTGAGTCCGCTCGCGATTGAACGATGACGGGGGTCCCGTGGGCACTTACAATGCGCCCATTCTCCAACACCGGCCCGCCCATGGACATCGATCTCGCCCGCACTTTTCTGGAAATCGTTCGTCACGGCAGCCTCGCCGCGGCGGCGCAGAAGCTGTTCGTCACGCAAACGGCGATCACCGCCCGGGTGCAGAAACTTGAAAGCCAGTTGGGCAGCACGCTGTTCGTGCGTAACCGCGCCGGGGCCAGGCTGACGCCCAACGGCGAAGCCTTCGTGGTCTACGCCAATCAACTGGTGCAGACCTGGGAGGCTGCGCGCCGCGATCTGCCGCTGCCGGAGGGCTATCACAACGTGCTGCACATCGGCGGCGAGGTCAGCTTGTGCAATCCACTGATGCTCAGTTGGGCCGCCGAACTGCGCGAGCACATTCCCAGCCATGCCCTGCGCATGGAAATCCGCGACGGCGAGAACCTGCTGCGCCAACTGGAACTGGGCGTGCTCGACGCCGCGCTGGTCTATCAGCCGGAGTACTGGCCGGGCCTGCAGGTCGAGCAGGTGCTGGAGGAAAAACTGATTCTGGTGCGCGCACCCGAGCGGCCCGATCCCTATGTCTATATCGATTGGGGTCCGGATTTCCGCCGTCAGCACGATGCCGCCCTGCCAGAAAAAGCCAAGGCTGCGCTGAGTTTCAACCTCGGCCCGCTGGCCCTGCAATACATCCTCGAACACGGCGGCAGCGGCTACTTTCGTACTCGCGTGGTGCGCACCTATCTGGAAAACGGTGCGCTGGAAATCGTGACCAAAGCGCCGGAGTTCGGCTATCCGACCTATCTCGTGTACTCCCGCGATCGCGACTCGACGACCCTGCAACACGCGTTCGATCTGCTGCGCGAAGTGATTCGCACCGATGACGACTGGTCGCAGCGCTGGAACCCGTTGAGCTGAGACGGCGCCTTCACTCCAGTGCATGGCGCATGTGGCCTCAAGGTTGGCCCGGCACGCGGCCATGGATCGGCTAATCTGCCGGGTATAACAACAATACCCGCAGGTGAGCGCAGTGAGGCAAACCACCGAGGCATTCCGCAGCCGTTACCGGGCGGCCATTCATCCGCTGTATAACCCGTGGCTGCACGGTGCTTTTGTGCTGCTGTTCGGCGTGCTGGCCATCGGCGCTTTCTGGAGTACCGTGCAACAGGTCAGTTGGCAGCAATGGCTGACCGTTCCGCTGACGTTGCTGTTGTTCAATTTTGGCGTGTACATGGTTCACCGTCATCTCGGCCACCATAAAAAGCCCTTTGCCAGGATGTTCTATGCCCGGCATGCCGGCGATCATCACAGCTTTTTCACCCCCGGCCACATGGCCTACGACAGCGCCCGTGACTGGCGGGTGATCCTGTTTCCGGCGTGGCTTATCGTGCTGCATATATTGCTCATCACGCTGCCGCTGTGGTGGTTGCTCGCACAGATCAACGCCAACGTTGCCGGGCTGTTCGGCGGCTGCATGGTGCTCGGCTATCTGACGTACGAGGTGTTTCACGCCTGTGAACACCTGCCGGCGGGCCATCCGCTGGCGCGTTTGCCGTGGATCCGCCAGATGCGCCACTTGCACGCACTGCACCACCGCCGCGAGTGCATGCAGGTGCGCAATTTCAATATTGTCCTGCCGTTGATGGACACCCTGTTCGGCACCCTTTACCGGGAGCCGGAATCCGCCCCTTTGAGCGCTTCGACAATGCCCATGACCCGCCTGCAGCACTCGATCGATATCACTGGCGAACCCGTTGCCGTCCTCGCCTATGCCGCCAGCGCCAGCCGTTGGCCGCAGTGGCATCCGTCGTCGTTGAAGATCGACGGCCCGCAGGGTCCGCTGCATGCCGGCGCGCGTTTTGAAGAGGACATCCATGCCGGCGGACGTGCCGGGCATTTGCGCTGGGAAGTCACGGAATATTTGCCGGGCCGACGCTGGTGTGCGCTTGCGCAAAGCGATCAGAGGCTGTCGTTGCGGCTGACTTACGAGTGTTCGGCTGAAGGTGACGGCACGCGTTTTGTGCGCACGCTGGAGTATCGCTTTGACGGCCTCATCATGCGCATCGCCAATCGCCTGCTGCTCAAACGGCGCATCGAACGTGAGTCTGCGGCCTCGCTGCTGGCGTTGCGCGACAGGGCCGCGCAGGACATCGCGTCGGCGAGGGCCAGCGCGTGAGAATAAGTCATGGGCTGTGGTTGCTGCTCGTTCTGGTCGGCGGATTTTTATTGTTGATGCCCACCCGCGTCGAACCGGTGGCCTGGACACCGCCACCGGCGCCGTCGCTGACAGCCGGGCTTTACGCCGAGAACCAGCGCCTCAAAGGTGTGGCGAAAGTCGGGCCGAGCGACATCGACGGCCCCGAGGCGTTGTTGCTGGAGGACGACTATCTGATCACTGGCCTGCATGACGGCCGGCTGATCCGCAGCAGCCTCGATGGCAGCCAGCGCAAGGTGCTGGCCGACACCGGCGGCAGGCCTCTGGGGCTGGCCCGCCATCCCGGCGGTTTGCTGGTGATTGCCGACGCGGTCAAGGGCTTGCTGTCCCTCGACGCCCAGGGACGGGTGATCGCCTTGACCACCGAGGCCAATGGCTTGGCGTTCGGTTTTACCGATGATGTGGCGATCGACAAGTCCGGGCATTACGCCTACTTCAGCGATGCCTCAAGCCGCTGGGGCTATGGCCATGACGGTGAGGCGATCATCGAACACGGCGGTGACGGACGCCTGCTGCGCTACGACTTTCAGACCGGCAAGACCAGCCTGCTGCTGGACAAACTGGAGTTCGCCAACGGCGTGACCCTCGGCCCGGACGAGGCCTATGTGCTGGTCAATGAAACCGGGGCTTACCGCATCAGCCGCTACTGGCTGAAGGGTCCCAAGGCCGGCACGCACGACCTGTTCATCGAGAACCTGCCGGGACTGCCGGACAATCTGTCGTTCAATGGCAGCGACCGATTCTGGGTGGCCTTGTATGCGCCACGCAACGCCCTGCTCGACGGCACCGCCGGGCACCCGTTTGTGCGCAAGATGATTGTCCGGGCGCTGACGGTGCTGCCGAAACCGGTGGAGAAGCGCGGGTTTGTGCTGGGGCTGGATGTGGACGGCAAGGTGATTGCCAATCTGCAGGACGCCAGCAGCGGAAATTACTCGCCGATCACCACGGTGCGCGAGTATGGGCAGTGGTTGTATTTCGGTTCGTTGAAGGCGACGCACATGGGGCGGTTGGCGCTGGATGCGGCGTTGAAGTGATTCTGCAGAATTTGCGCTGAACCAACGGACGCCTTCGCGAGCAGGCTCGCTCCCACAGGGAGAATGCATTTCCTTGTGGGAGTGAGCCTGCTCGCGATAGCGGTCTGTCAGTTACTGGACCTATCAAACTTGTCGGGATCGTCGTCCGGCGGGAGTTCCTCGACAGGCTCTTCGGGTTGGGTGGTGGTATGCGCCGGGCTGTTCGGTTCGGGCCGGGTGGGAATCGGGTCGAAACCGCCCTGCTCTTCGCTGGGAAACCTGGGATCATTCATGAGGCACCTCGCAACGAGTCCATGATGTACAGACTCTGCACATTGGAGGTGCCGTTCGCTGTCGCCGTTCCCTCAGATGGCCGCCACGGGTCGGGCGTTTACTGGCCGCTCAGAGGCTGACCGGCCAACCGGGCGACGATCTGTTCCTTGACGATAACGCGCTTCTCTTTGAGTTTTTTCAACGCGTCATCGCCGAGCGACTCTGCATCCTCGGCCTCGACCACTTCTTTATCCGCTTCGAAATACTTGTTGAGCAACGAATCCAGTTTCGGATCCTTGGAGCGTTTCTGCTCGATCTCTTCCTTTTTGCAGCCCAGGTCCTGATACAGATCATGTGAAACCGGCATGAAACACCTCCATCAGTTGATCGGTAACCAACGCGACCGATGCGCTGGTTCTTTACCAGCATGGCCTTGGTCGGACGCATCTGTCGACTCCCTGTCAGACCAGCGGTGTCCGTTCGTCGCCCTGTCGCAAATGCGATAAAACCTTTGCCGCCTGCGCTCGCTCCATTGGATACCGCTCACAAAAACCTGCGTGGAGATACCCAATGGACGGATTCAATTTGCGTCATCTCGCTCTGGCTGTTGCACTGAGTGCTGGCATGGGCTCGGCCTTTGCTGCCACTTCCAACGACTTTGTCGACAACGCTGCCGCCAGCGGCATCGCCGAAATCGAGACCAGTCGCCTGGCTCTGGAAAAAAGCCAGTCGGCCGACATCAAGGCATTCGCCAACCAGATGATCACCGATCACGGCAAGGCCAACGATGAGCTGGCGGCGATTGCCAAGGCCAACGACATCGAAGTGCCGGACACCACCACCTTGACCAAGCAGGCCAAGGCCAAGATTCTCGACATGCGCGACGAATCGTTCGATGCGGCCTACGCCAACAACCAGGTCATGGCCCACGAAGAAACCATCAAGCTGTTCAAGGAACAAGCCAATACCGTGACCGATGACAAGGCCAAAGGCGCCACGGAACTGAAAGCGTTTGCGCAGAAAATGCTGCCGGCGCTGGAAAAACACCTCAGTCACGCCAAAGAACTGCAAGCTAAACACCCGAGCAAGTAACCGCCGGGCACCAAAAAGGCCGCATCCTTCGATGCGGCCTTTTTGCGTTGCGTGTCGATCAACCGCCGTCGGTATCGATATCGGCATCCGTATCCTCACCCGGTGCGGGCCGCTCCGGTTCGGGCTTGAAGCCGGGGCTGAATTCGTTGCTGTTATCGCTGTGGTGCTGCTTCTGATCCACCTCGCTGGACGCACTGTCCGCCTGGCCTTTTTCAGCGGGCGCAGGGGTATTCTGCCCGGGTGCGTGCGGGTCGATGGCCGGATCGTTGCGGTTGACCGATTCAGGGGACTGATTTTGCGTTTGCAGCACTGGCTCGTTCATATCCACCTCATTGATAGTCCTGCGTCCTTCTCTTGTGGCCAGCTGGAACACACCGGCCATGCAGATTCGAAGCCCGACGCCACGGATTCGTTCAAAATAATCCGCAGCCGGGCTATCGCGTCAGGGAACCCACCGATTTCTGAGTGCGGCGGGTATAACATGGCGATCGCTAAACAGGGAAAGCTGCAATGGATCTGAAGTTCAGTCACGTGGACGTACTGGTTAATGACTTGGAAGAAGCCTGTGCTTACTACGCACAGATACTGAATGCCAAAATCTCGAAAACCCTCGTTTGGGAGCGAGGCGGTCTGCACGTGCGCTACGCCATTGCGCTGATCGGTGAGGAGCGTTTCATGTTAGTTCAGCCGTTGGCGGGCAATCTGAAGACCCTGTTGGACGCCTCGGGCGAAGGGATGATTTATCGCCATTGCTACTCGACGCCGGACATCGAGAAAGCCTACGACGAACTGATCGCCGCCGGTGTTCAGCCAGAAGACGAAAACGGCAAGCCACTGGCCCGCGCAAATCTGCAATCTCCGTCCGGAACACGCATTATCTGGTTGCCGAAGCGCTTCGGACACTTCTCGATCGAAATCCTTGAACACAAGACGCTAGAGGCGTTCGTGGCAGCGGCATTTTCCTGAAGGGGGCAGCGCTGGATATCGGCTCTCGGCAGTTCGGTTGGCTACTGGAAGATCAGCGGCGCAGGTCTTGGGTCGATGCGCGTACACCCAGCGCCCCTCATCCCGGTCGCGAAATCCCGTGCTGTCGCAGTTTGCGATAGAGCGTATTGCGACTGATGCCCAAGCGCGCGGCAACGCGGGCGACATGCCAGTGTTGCGCCTCCATCAAGCGCAACAACGTCTGCCGTTCGCTGATGCCCAGCGGGTCTTCGGCCGGCTCGGCGTTCGCGGGCGCCGGCATCAGCTCTTCCAGATCGTGCAGCGTGACGCGCCCCTCCACCGCCAGCGCCACCAGGGTGCGCAAGCACGTGCGCAACTGCCGGACGTTGCCCGGCCAAGGCTGGGCCAGCAAACGCGCCCTGACACCCGCCTCCAGTCGCACCTTGGCGCCTGCTGCTTCCTCACACAGCAACAGGTCGAGCAGACGGCCCTTGTCGGAGCGCTCACGCAATGGCGGCAGCTCAACGGTGAAACCGGCGATGCGATAAAACAGGTCTTCGCGCAAGCGCCCCTCGACCACGCAGGCCTGCAGATTCTGGTGACTGGCACTGATCAGACGGACGTCGAGCGCACGTGCAGTGGCACTGCCCAGCGGCACCACCTGACGCTCCTCGAGCACGCGCAACAGGCGCGTCTGCAACGCCAGTGGCATATCACCGATTTCATCGAGGAACAGAATGCCGCCGTGGGCCTGCTCCAGTTTGCCGACCATGCCGTCCTTGCGTGCGCCGGTGAAACTACCACCGCGGTAGCCGAACAGCTCGCTTTCGATCAGCGTCTCGGGAATGGCCGCGCAGTTGATCGCAACAAACGGCTGGCCAGCTCTGGAACTGGCGCGGTGCAGCGCCGCCGCGAATGCCTCTTTGCCGGTGCCGGTTTCGCCCTGCAGAAACACCGGCACATCGCGCTCCAGCACACGCAGCGCCCGAGCGAATCCGCGTTGCAGACGCGGGTCTTCGAGGCAGACGCGCTCGTCGTGGAGATTGGGAACAGGCGCCAGGGTCAGCGGCGCCGGGCGAATCGGCTCGCGCAACTGGCCGTAGAACAGGCGCCCGTCGACCAGGCGCATCGGCCAGCATACGTTCGGCTGCAAGCTGGGACTCATCAGCTGCTCCATCGGGGTTTCCAGGAGCATCGTCAGTGACTGCCCGACCATTTGTTCCCGGGCCAGGCCCAACAGATCCAGCGCCGCCTCATTGACCGAACAGATGCGCGCGCTTTCATCGAAACTGATAAGGCCTTCACCCAGCAGCCCGACAAACCCGGCGTCCGGATGAAAACGCAGCAGATAGCGCTGCGGCTCGTGCCCGAGGAAATAGCAGCTCTCGATCAGCTTGGCCGACAGGTTGGTCAGCGCCATGGCTTTGAAGCGTTGCTCAAGGCTGTTTTCCTCGCGCACGGAAGACAGGTTGAGGACCGCGAGCAACTCACCGCTTGCGTCGAATATCGGGCTGGCCGAACAGGTGAGACCAACGTGCTTGCCGCGAAAATGCTCATCACGGCGGATGGTCACATGCTGGCGCTCGACCAGGCAGGTGCCGACACCGTTGGTGCCCTCATGCTCCTCGCTCCAGACCGAGCCCAGCCACAGCCCGGAGCGCTGGAATTCGACGCGCTCGGACTCGTTGAACACACTGTCGATCGCCACACCCCGGGCATCGGTGAGCAGCACGACATGGCCGTCGCGCCCCAGTTGCTGGTGCAGGCTGTTCATCTGCCAATGCGCCACGGCAATGATGTGCTCCAGCGGCGCGCGGTGTTCGCGCAAGCGCGCCTGTTCCAGCACATCCGGTGCGCGGGGGCTGGCGGGATCGAGCTGATATTGATCGAGGCAACGCCGCCACGAGCGGGTGATCGCCCTGTCTGCCGCCGCACTGTGACTGGCAACGCTGCCCTGCACGGCTTGCATCACCTGGCGCGCATGGGCATTGATCGAGGCCGGTTTCATTATTGTTGTACTCCGCTTCGGTGAAGACACGGGTGTGACCGCAGCTTAGATGAAAAGCCTGCCGCGAGGGAACTTTGCGCCGCGTGACACAGTGTCATGCGCCATTCCCAAATTCGTGACATGGCGCCCTTTGCGGCCTTGCCAAATAGCGCATCAGCCCGTCTGCATCGTGGCTTTCAACGAGATGGCCCAAGCCTTGCTCTGGTGTCAGGGCTTACCCACAAAAACAAGATCGGGAGTGGCCCCATGAACATCGCTATCGATACACCTTTGCAATCGCCAACGGCGCAACTCGCCGCCTGGGTCGAACGCCTCGGCGAGCGGCTCGCGCAACGAGATGTGGACGGCACGCTGGAGTTGTTCGCCGACGAATGTCACTGGCGTGACTTGCTGCTGTTCAGTTGGAACCTCGTCACGCTGGAAGGCAAATCCGCGATTCGCGACCTGCTCGAAACATGCCTCGAGCAGACCCGGCCCGAGCGCTGGAAACTCGAAGGTGAAGCCACGCTCACCGACGGTGTGCTCGAAGGCTGGATGAGCCTGGAAACCGACGCGGCCCGCGGCAAAGGCTACGTGCGCCTGAAGGACGGTTTGTGCTGGACGCTGCTGACGACCATGCGCGAACTCAAGGGCTTCGAAGAACCCAGCGGGCGCCGCCGGCCGATGGGCGCCAGCCACGGCCAGGCCCACGCCGACAAACGCAACTGGCTGGAACGCCGTCGCGATGAAGAGGCAGCGCTGGGCCTCACCACGCAGCCGTACTGCCTGATCGTCGGTGGCGGCCAGGGCGGCCTCGGCCTCGGTGCACGACTCAAGCGCCTGGGCGTGCCGACGCTGATCATCGACAAAGCCGAGCGTCCTGGCGATCAGTGGCGTGGTCGCTACAAATCGCTGTGCCTGCACGATCCGGTCTGGTACGACCACATGCCTTACCTGCCCTTCCCCGACCACTGGCCGGTGTTCACACCGAAAGACCAGATCGGCGACTGGCTGGAGATGTACAGCAAAGTCATGGAACTCAATTACTGGCCGCGCACTGAATGCCTCGGTGCCCGGTTCGATGAGCAAAGCGCTCGCTGGACGGTCGACGTGCTGCGCAATGGCGAGCGGATCACCCTGCAACCGACGCAGCTGATCCTCGCCACCGGCATGTCGGGCGTACCCAACGTGCCCGTGTATCCGGGCGCCGAAGACTTCAAGGGCCAGCAGCATCACTCCAGCCGCCACCCCGGCGGCGACGCCTGGAAAGGCAAGCGCGCGGTCGTCATCGGCGCGAACAATTCGGCCCATGACATCTGCGCCGACCTGGTGGAAAACGGCACCGAAGTCACCATGGTGCAACGCTCCAGCACGCACATCGTACGCTCGGACAGCTTGATGGAACTGGTCTTCGGCGGACTCTATTCCGAAGACGCGCTGGAGTCAGGCTTGACCACGGACAAGGCCGACCTGCTGTTCGCCTCGATTCCGTACAAGGTCATGCCGCAGTTTCATCGGCCGATCTTTGACGCTATCAAAGAGCGCGACAAGGCATTCTACGAACGCCTGAGCCGGGCTGGTTTCATGCTCGACTTTGGCGACGACGAATCGGGCCTGTTTATGAAGTACGTGCGCCGTGGCTCGGGTTATTACATCGACGTCGGCGCCTCGGAACTGATCGCCAATGGCACGATCAAGCTCAAAAGCGCCCCCGGCCTGGGCGTCGAGCGTATTGAGGCAGACGCCGTGTTGCTGACCGACGGCAGTCGGTTGCCGGCTGACCTGATCGTCTATGCCACTGGTTACGGCTCAATGAACGGCTGGGCGGCGAAACTGATCTCCCAGGAAGTCGCCGACAAGGTCGGCCGCTGCTGGGGCCTGGGTTCCGGCACCACCAACGACCCCGGTCCTTACGAGGGCGAACTGCGCAATATGTGGAAGCCGACCCAGCAGCAAAACCTGTGGTTCCACGGCGGCAATCTGCATCAGTCACGGCACTATTCGCTTTATTTGGCGTTGCAACTGAAAGCCCGTTTCGAAGGGCTCGATACTGACGTTTATCGCCTTGCAGAGCGGCATCATCTGGGCTGAGTCAACAGGCGCCTGACCTCGGTTGGGCGCCTTTTTTGTGCATGACATCCGTATCCATGCACTGTTCGACGAGCAGGACGGACAGTTTGCAGAATCAGGCAAATCGAGGACAGTATTGGCCTAACCTCGCCACCGTCCTCACCCCTAATCTGACCCCATGCAGAACACACCACTGCAACGGGTTCACCAGATGCTGATCTGAACGACCCGGACCTCAATCAACTTTGACCGGAGTCACCGCCATGAAAACTGTAAGCCAACTGATCGCCGTCGCCACTTTCGCTCTGAGCGCCAGCGCCTTTGCCGTACCGACCAATCAGGAAGATCGCTTTTTTACCCAAGTCAGCGAACCACGGCAGACCCTCGCCGCCGATGGTTCAGAGCGCACGCCACAGGGCCAAAGCCTCGCAGAAAACGGTCGCAACCGTCTCGACGAAAACGGCTTGGCAGAAGACGGCTCTGACCGCACGCCGCAAGGGCAGGCACTGGCTGCCGACGGTTCAGATCGTACCCCGCTGGGTCAGGCGCTCGCCGCGGATGGAGCGGATCGCACACGGGGTCAACGCGCGGTATAGATTCGTGATACTGAAAGAAAAAGAGCCCTGCAGAGTTTGAATCTGCAGGGCTCTTCTGTTTGCGCACGCGGTGGTTCAGACACCACAAGGGGTTTTATGGGCTGCCCCGAACCTGAGTCTCACCCACAATGGGTTCTGTGGGTTGCCCCTAACCTGAATCTCACCCGAAAACCTGTGGGAGCGGGCTTGCTCGCGAAGGCGTCAGGTCAGGCGATTCATCCGTGGCTGACACACCGCTTTCGCAAGCAGGCTCACTCCTACAAGGGGCTCTATGGGCTGCCGCGAATCTGAGTCTCTCCCACAATGGGTTTTGTGGGCTGCCCCGAACCTGAGTCTCACCCGAAAACCTGTGGGAGCGAGCCTGCTCGCGAAGGCGCCCGCCCAGACATCACACCCCCCTGTTTAAAGCGTTTTTACTGTTTCACTAGATCCTTTGCTCTGAGGACGGATCTTGAACCAGATCGCATACATCGCCGGCAGAAACACCAGGGTGATAATGGTGCCAACAAACGTCCCGCCGATCAGCGTATACGCCAACGTCCCCCAGAACACCGAATGCGTCAGCGGGATGAACGCCAGAATCGCCGCCAGTGCAGTCAACAACACCGGGCGCGCCCGTTGCACGGTCGCTTCGACCACGGCATGAAACGGCTCCAGCCCTTCTTGCTCGTTGTGGTGAATCTGTCCGATCAGGATCAGCGTGTTGCGCATCAAAATCCCCGACAGCGCAATCAACCCGACCAGCGCATTGATGCCAAACGGCTGGTTGAAGATCAGCAACGTCGGCACCACACCAATCAAGCCCAACGGCGAGGTCAGGAAGACCATGATCATGGCCGAGATTGAGCGCACCTGCACGATGATGATGAGCAGCGTCATGGCGATCATGATCGGCAGCAACGGCAAAATCGCTTTGCCCGCCTTGCCGGATTCTTCAATGGCGCCCGCCTGTTCAATCCGGTAACCGGAAGGCAGTGCCTCAATAATCGGCTGCAACTGCCGGATGATCACACCCGAGACGTCCGGCGGTTGCAAGCCTTCGGCAATGTCGCCACGCACGGTGATGGTGGGCGTGCGATCACGGCGGCGCAGGATCGGATCTTCCATGCGCACCTCGACCTGCCCGATCTGCGATAACGGGATTCGCTGGCCCGCCGCACCGACTAATGTGAAGCCTTCGATCTGCGCCGGGTCCAGGCGGATGTTGCCCGCTGCACGGCCCACGACCTGCACTGAGCGAATATCCTCACGAACCGCCGTGACAGGGACGCCAGTCAGCAAGAACTGCAACTGCTGGGCTACCGCGTTCGAGGTCAGCCCCACCGCCTGCAAACGGTCCTGATCCAGATTGAAATGCAACGTCGGCGTGAGCGGCCCCCAATCGGTATTGACGGTTCTCATCATCGGGCTGTCCTGCATCACGCCCCTGACCTGCTCGGCGATGTCTCGCAATTTCGCCGGATCAGGCCCCATCACCCGATACGCCACCGGGAAGGGTGAATACGGGCCGAAGACAATTTGCGTGGCCCGAACTCGCGCCTCCGGGGCAAGCCCTTCGGCCACCGCTTCGCGCAAACGAAACTTGAGGGTTTCGCGGGCCTCCTGACTGTCCGTCAGCACGACGATCTTGGCAAACGATGGATCCGGCAGCTCGGGCGCCATCGCCAGGAAAAAACGCGGCGCACCCTGCCCGATATAGGCAGTAACGATCTTGGCCTCGTCCTGCTTTTGCAGCCAGGCCTCGACTTTGGCCGCAGTGGCACTGGTCTGCTCGATCGAAGTTCCGTAAGGCATCTGTACTTCGATCATCACTTCGGGACGGTCGGAGGTCGGGAAGAACTGTTTCTTCACCAGCCCCATGCCTGGAATCGCCACGACGAACAGCGCGACAACCGTGCCGGCCACCAGCCATTTTCGCGTAATCACCCACGCCAGAATCCGGCGAAAACGGTTGTAGCGCGGCGTGTCGTAGATCGCCGCATGCCCGCCTTCGACTTTTTTGATGTCTGGCAACAGCTTCACGCCCAGATAAGGCGTGAAAGCCACCGCGACGACCCACGAAGCGATCAGCGCGATGCCGACAATCCAGAACATGTTGCTGGTGTATTCGCCGGCGGTAGACTGGGCGAAACCGTTCGGCAAAAAGCCTATCGCCGTCACCAGCGTGCCGGCCAGCATCGGCGCCGCCGTGTGGCTCCAGGCATAGGCCGACGCCTTGATACGGTCGTAGCCCTCCTCCATTTTCACCACCATCATTTCAATCGCGATGATGGCGTCATCGACCAGCAGCCCGAGCGCCAGAATCAGCGAGCCCAACGTAATCCGGTCGAAGTTCTTGCCGGTGGCCGCCATCACCACAAACACGATCGCCAGCGTCAACGGTACTGCCGCGGCGACCACCACGCCGACACGCCAGCCCATGCTCAGAAAACACACGAGCATCACAACCAGCAGCGCGACAAAAAACTTGACCATGAACTCGCCGACAGCCGAGTCGATATTCACCGCCTGATCGGTGACTTTCGCCAGGGTCATGCCCAGGGGCATTTCTTCATTGATCCTGGCGGTCTCGGCATCCAGCGCCTTGCCCAGATCCAGACCGTTCCAGCCCTCGCGCATCACCACGCCGAGCAATAAAGCTTCCTCGCCGTTGTTGCGCACCAGAAAGGTCGCCGGGTCTTCGTAGCCACGCTCGACCGTGGCCACGTCAGAGAGTTTGAGTGTCCGCCCTTGCGCAACGACCGGCGTGTCACGGATTTTCTGCAACGTGTCGAATGCACCGTCGACCCGCAGAAAAACTTCCGGCCCCTTGGTTTCGACCGATCCGGCGGGCGTCAGCACGTTCTGACTATTCAGTGCGGCGAAGATGTCCTGCGGGGACAAGCCCAGCGTCGCCAATCGGTCATGGGAAAACGAGACGAATATCCGTTCGGCTTGCTCGCCGATGATGTTGACCTTTTTCACCCCTGGCACGTGCAACAGGCGCTGGCGTAACGTCTCCGCGTCCCTTACCAGCCTTCGCTGCGGCTCGCCCTTGGCTTTCAAGGCGAACAGCGCGAACGTCACGTCGGAAAATTCATCGTTGACCATCGGCCCGATGACGCCCGCTGGCAGCTTGATCGCTTCATCGTCGAGTTTTTTACGCGCCTGATAAAACTCTTCCTGCACCTGCGCAGGCGGTGTGCTGTCGAGCAACGAGAGCATGGTGAACGCCAGTCCCGGACGGGTGTAGGTTTCCGAGCGGTCGTACCACTTGAGTTCCTGAAGACGTTTTTCAAGGGGTTCGGCGACCTGGTCCTGCATCTCCTGCGCAGTCGCTCCGGGCCACGCGGTGATGACCGTCAGTTGCTTGACCGTAAACGGCGGATCCTCCGCGCGCCCCAATTTGAAGAACGCCAAAACACCTGCAACGGCAATCAGAAAAATCAGGAACACCGTAATCGCCCGTTGGCGAACAGCAATGGCAGAGAGGTTGAACCGGCCCTCGCTCATGGACGCCCCCCGGCCATCTCAGCGTCGTCACGCGTAAGTACGCGCACTTCCTCGCCTTCGCGTAGCAGATGAGCACCCAGCGCAACAATGTGTTCGCCAACGTTGAGCTCGCCAGCGACGCGGGCCGCATCGTCGCTCAAGCCCAACACCTCGACTGGACGCCAGGTGACTTTTGCGGGTGTCCCGGCGATGGTCCACACGCCGGGGCCTTTGCCGGGGTTGTAGACAGCAGCGATGGGCACCTGCAATGCCTGTTTTGGCGCGGAGCCTTGCGCAATCTCAACCGTGACCGTCGAGCCAATCGGTGCATTGGCCAATTTGCCTTCGAGCACATAGCGCGCCTCGAAAGTGCGTGTCGTGCGGTCGGCCGAGTCGGAAAGCAGGCGCAGTTTTGCGGTCACGGCCCCCGCTGTGTCGCCATACAGTTTTGCCTGGGCGATGGAGCCTGGCGCAGGACGTAGCGTCTCCGGCAGATGGACGATGGCTTCACGCTGGCCCGCGCGCGCCAGTCGAACCACCGGTTGCCCCGGGCTGACGACTTGCCCAGGCTCGGCGAGGGTTTCCACCACCACGCCGTCAGCGTCCGCCACCAGGACCGCATAACCGGAAGCGTTACGCGCCACATCGGCTTGCGCGACGGCGGCGCTGAGTTGTGCCCTGGCGGTGTCGGCAGCGGCCTTGATCTGGTCGTAGGCCGATGCCGAGATCGCGCCGGCGGCGACGAGGTCACGATTGCGCGCCTCGTCATCGGCGGTCTGTTTGGCCCGGGCGCGAGCGGCGGTGACCGCCTCTTGCTGTGCTCGCGCCTGAAGCCCGAGGTCGATCGGGTCAAGACGCATCAGCGGCTGACCGCGCTTGACCGTCTGACCGGTGTCAACCAGACGCTCAAGCACCTTGCCCGAGACGCGAAAACCCAAGTCGCCCTGAACGCGCGCGGCCACGACACCGGTGAAGAAGCGTGAAGCCTCATTGGCGAGCTGCACGGCAGCCGACCTGACAACGGGCGCCTGGGTACGCGGATCTTGTGCGGTGGAAGAATCCCCACATGCCGTCAGGGCCAGGGGCAACAAACATACCGCGAGGGGGAAAGGTCGGAGCCGGCGCATGGATTTCCTTTACTAAAATAGGATGATCATCATATTCTCAGTCTTGTGACCAATATCGTCAACAGTCACAATCAGCGTAATTCTCCATCCCTCGCTTGAGAGTCACGTAACCCACACAGGAATTTCCATGCACCTCCTCCGCCCCATCACCCTTTTGCTCGGCGTCGGCTTGATGGCGGGCTGCACGGTTGGCCCGGACTACCAGCGCCCGCCCGCCCCGCTGCCGGATCACTTTCAGCGGCAGTCGTCCATGGCGGGGTCTGAAGCCACGCCGAGCAGCCTTGTTGCTTGGTGGGAAAGCTTCAATGACCCGGTGTTGACCCACCTCATCACCCAGGCCCTGGCGCAGAATCTCGACCTGGCGCAGGCTTCGGCGCGAGTCACCCAGGCTCGCGCCGGACTGGGCACTGCCAATGCCGCGCTATTGCCTTCGGCGGCTGTCAGCGGCCAAGCTGCGCGCGCCTACCAATCCGTCGAAACGCCACTGGGCCAAGTGTTGAATTCGACACCTGGCTACGACCGATATGGCAATACCTACGAGGCCAATCTTGAGGCTGGCTGGGAGCTGGACGTATTTGGCGGATTGCGCCGAGAGCGCGAGGCGGCCTTGGCCGAGTACCAGGCATCCGCAGCGGGATTCACCGCGACACGCTTGGCGATCGCCGCGCAAACCGCGGATATCTACGTCACCCTTCGCGGATTACAGACGCGATTGGAGATTGCCAACCAACAAGTCAAAACCCAGCGCGCACTGCTGGAGAAAGTCCAGTTGCTTTACAGCAAGGGCCTGGCGGCGAGCTATCAGGTTCGGCAGATTGAAGGTGAACTGTCTCAGGTCGAGGCGACTGTGCCGGTGCTGCAAACCGGTGTGGATGCGGCCATGAATGCAATGGATGTGCTGCTCGGCACGCCGCCCGGCACCCATCGAACACAACTGGCAGGCGCGGGACGCATTCCGGTTGCGCCGCAGTTGCAAGCACTGGGAACGCCGGCCGACTTGCTGCGGCGCCGGCCGGACCTGATCGTCGCCGAGCGCCGACTGGCGGCCTCCAACGCGCGCATCGGCTCAGCCGTCGCCGAGTACTACCCGAAATTTTCGCTCGGTGCCTTGGTCGGCAGCGCAACTTCCGTCTCCAGCGGCAACCTGTTCTCCAATGGCGCCAGCCAGGCGGCCGGTGTTTTCGGCTTACGCTGGCGGCTGTTCGATTTTGCGCGGATCAACGCGCAGATCGATCAGGCCAAAGGTCAGGAAGCCGAAGCCCTGGCGGCGTACCGCCAGTCCGTATTGCGCGCAACGGAAGACGTGGAAAACGCGTTGTCCGCACAGGTCAATCGGCAAGCCCAGGCCATCACGCTTGGCAACGGTGAAGTGGCGCTGACACAGGCTCGGCAGTCAGCGTTCAGCGCCTACGAGAAAGGCTCGGCCAGCTTGATTGATGTACTGCGCGCGGATCAGACGTTGCTGCAAACCTCGGATGCCAGAGCGCAAGCGCAAACCGAAACGAGCCGCGCGGCGGTGGCGTTATTCAAGTCGCTCGGGGGTGGCTGGCAACCCGGCGAGGCGCAGTCTGTAGCGGCGCGGTAAGTCGCTGCGACGACTGGAAAACGTGAGCGGGCCGGAAATCACCCGGCCCGCTTTTTAACGTCGAATCAAAAGCGGTAACTGACAGAAGTGCCGAGTCCGCTCGCGCTGTTTTTGTATTGGGCGCTGTACGAACCTTTACCTGCCGAGGTGTGGTTGATGTCGACGCTCTCCTCCCAGAGATAGGAATACGCGACGTCGAGGGTGACGTTCTGCGCAGGCGTCCAGCCGGCGCCCAGGCTGAACACCTTGCGATCGCCGGTGGGAATACGCGGCCCACGATTGCTGTTGTTGGCAGGCGATTGATCAACCGAGAACCCGGCACGCAGGACCCATTGGTTGTTCAATTGATACGCCGCGCCGATGGCGTGAGCCCAGGTGTCATGCCAGTTCTGCTCTTCGCTGATCGTGCCCAACTGGCCGCTGAGCAATGGCGGCAAGCCGCTGTTTTCAATCGTCAGCTCTTTGAAGCGACTCCAGCGCGTCCAGGTGCTGCCGGCATACAGCGTCCAGTCGTTATTGAGTTGATGGGTGACCGAGAAGTCCACCGACTCAGGCGTGTCCACGTCCAGCGATGCGTCGTAGCTGCGGCCACTGACGCCCAGCACGTTGAAGATGCCATCGGTGAGTTTGGTTTTCGCATCGAGGTGGTAACTGACCTTGGAGTGATAGGTCAGGCCCAAACGCGTCTGCTCGGTGGCCTGCAGCATGATCCCAGCGTTAAAGCCCAACGCAGTATCGTCCCCGGTACTTTTGACTTTGCCGTCATTGCGCCCCGGACTCAGCGGATTGGCAACCATCCCCGACAGCTCACCGCTGATGCGGTTGATGGTCGGGCCAAAGCCGATCGACACTTTATCGTTGAAGGCATAGCTGATGGTCGGCTGGAACGTCAGCGTGGTGACTTCGCTTTTATTGGCGTAGTAACGGCCGGCGAAACCGCTGCCGTAGTCAGTGATCAAACCAAACGGCACGTAAAAGCCGACACCGAAGGCCCAATGTTCATCGATGGGCTTGACGTAATAGCCCATCGGCACGGTGGTCGTCGGCACCATGTCACCGTCTTCTTTCCCGCCGAACGTACTGCGGGTGTGGCTGATGTCGGACTTCGCGAACAGCGTTGCCTGCCCCACGCTCACCTGCTCTGTTTTAAGCCGTGCCATGCCCGCCGGGTTGCCGAAAACGGTACTGGCGTCTTCGGCCGAAGAAGACCGACCGGCAAAACCTGATCCCATCCCGCTGACGCTTTGCTCATTGAGTGCAAAACCGCCCGCCAGGACATTCGACGAAGCAAGCACGACAGCCAGCCCAACGGGGCGCTTGAGCATTGTTTTTTTCATTGTGTGGACTCTATGGGTGTCTCTGAAAGGGAACATCGAGCACTGCAGCGGCTCATGTTATCCGAGTGACCATATCAGTCAACAGTCACATTACCTGCAGTCGAATGCTTCCACGGTGCGGGTGCGTCGAGAACAGAAAATGGCGGGGGACGGCTGATCCGGGATCCGGATCAGCGGAGGATCAAGGCATCAAGCTGCGCAAGATGAGATTTGAGGTCAGCGTCGGTGCCACCTCGATGAAGTCCAGGTTGTGTTGCAGCAGCAGCGGGTTGACGAAGGGGCGCAGCGCCAGGTGGATCGACTCAACGGTTTCGTCCAGCGGCGTCTTGCGCTCGAACTCACCGGCCTCACGCCCTTCTCGCAGGATGTCAGTGATAAAGCGCTTGATCTGGGCATCGTAACGTTGAGCGCTGGGCCAATTCTCGCCGGCGGCAAACGCCGCGATGTCATAGAGCTTGCGGTCGTTGAAAAACAGGTCCACACCCGTGGCGATCACGGTTTTTACCAGTCGGCGGAAACGCTCGGTGGGCGTCAGGTTTTCCTCGTTGATCGCCTGCTCGACCGCCGCGACGATTTGCGCCAGACAGTTCGCGCAGATGGCTTCGCCGATCGCCTGTTTGGAATCGAAGAATTTGTAGATGTACGCCTTGGAAAAACCGATGGCCTTGGCCAAGTCAGAAACCGTGGTTTTGGCGTAGCCGTACTGGCTGAAATGCTCGTTGGCCGCCGCGACAATCTGATCACGAATGTCGTGATCGACGGGGCCACGCGGGCCGGGAAAGGATGAGGAAGCGGAGGTCTGATTCATCTGGGCAGCTTACTCACCCGACCGCAGACTGACAACGTGTGACTCCTTTTGAATATCACCAACTGTAGGAGTGAGCCTGCTCGCGATGACGCCCGCCCAAACAACACCAATCCCCCACCAAGAACGCTTGCATTAGCCAGCCTTACCGATCGCAGACAAACTGATACGAGAGCAGCCGTGCAGCAACATCCCCACGATGATCAACGCCCCTGCCCGCAACCAGGTCTCCCAACCCTGCTGACTGAGCAACACCAGACACGACACGATCGCGAGCACTGGAACAAGGGTCGGAACGCGAAAGTGATCCTCCTCAACCCTGTCGCGGCGAAGGACGAGCACCGCCACATTGGTACTCAGGAAAACGAACAGCAACAGCAACACTACGGTTTGCGCCAGCGTTGCCAAGGTACCTGTAAGCGTCAGGGCAATAGCCACCACGGTGGTTGCGACGATTGCAGCCCATGGGGTTTTTCGTTTAGGCAGAACCGCGCCCAAACCGCCTGGCAACAGCCCCAGGTTCGCCATCCCGTAAGTCAATCGACTGGCCATGATCATGGTTAACAGCGCACCGTTGGCGACAGCTATCAGGGCAATGAAGGAGAACAGCGCTGGCGGGATTTCGAGCGTCGATGCCCGGACAACTTCGAGCAAAGGCGCTGACGTGGACACCAGTTTCTCGGTAGACAACACCGAAGAGGCTGCCACGCCCACTGCCATGTAAACCACGCCAGCGGTCAGCAGAGCCGCGAACAAGGCACGAGGGTATACCTTGCGAACGTCCTTGATTTCCTCTGCCAGATTTGCAGAAGTTTCAAAGCCTACGAAGGAATAGAAGGCAAGCAAAGCCGCACCCAGCACGGCCAGCATCGGGCTCACGCCAGGCTTGAACGTGAGTGTTCGTCCCAGATCCGCCTCGCCTGTGCGGAAATACCAGACAGCGGCCACGATAACCAGAATCAACCCTGACAGTTCAATCACGGTCATCACCAGGTTTGCCCCGAGCGACTCCTTGATGCCTCGCGCGTTGAGCAGGCCAATAGCCAAAAGGAAAACCAGCGCTGCGATCTGCGGCGATACGTCAACGAAGGCGTTGAGGTAATCACCGGCAAACGCAAGCGATAAACCCGCCGCACTGGTGACCGCAGCAGACAGCATGCAAAAACCGACGAGGAAAGAAATGAGCGGTGACCTGAAAGCCTTTTCAGCGAAGACCGAAGCAGCGCCGGCGTGGGGATATTTGGTCACCAGCTCTGCGTAGGAGCCCGCCGTCAACATGGCGAAAACAAGTGCAATCAGCAGCGGCACCCATATGGCGCCTCCCACCTCCCCGGCAATCGTTCCGGCAAGTGCATACACGCCCGCGCCCAGGACATCGCCAAGAATAAACAGAAACAGCATCGGGAAAGTGATTGCCCGGCGCAGAGCGGTCTTATGGGTGGAAGCAGCCACGGTCATTCCTTGATTCAGGTGTAGTCGTCAGCTTCGGGGGGCGGAGCTGGAAGGTTGTCACCTCAAGCAATGGAAATGGCGTGTAACGCAAAGTTCAAAATCTGTTTCGAGGCGCGACCTTCCCAATCGACGAGCCCCCATGTAATGTAATTCACACTACAAATAATTTATCTGACTCTACATGACCAATTGGCTAGCTCTGATCCTCGGCTTACCCACCGCCAATGCCACTGAACGCATGCGAGCCTGGCGCGCATTGAAAGCTTCCGGGGCCGCGGTGCTGCGCGATGGCGCGTATTTGTTGCCGGACAATGGCCCCTGCCGTGAAGCCCTGACGTCGGTCGAGCGCGATATCCTCGCCATCAATGGCACGGCTTACATTCTGCCGGTCGTCGACCCCGCCGGCGAGCGCTTCGTCAAGTTGTTCGACCGCAGCGATGACTACGCAAAGCTCAGTGCGCAGATCGAAGAATGCCGCGGACAACTGAATGCTGAAAATGCGCTGGCAACCAGCAAACACATTCGCAAGCTGCGCAAAGCCTACGATCAGCTGGTCAGCATCGATTACTTCCCAGGCAAGCCCAGGCAGCAGATTGACTCGGCATTGCAGGAGCTGGAGACGGCGCTCAGTAGAGCCCTGTCGCCGGATGAGCCACACAGCAGCGACCAGCCAATAACCGCACTTGATCTCGCCGACTATCAAGGTCGTATCTGGGCAACCCGTAAACGTCCCTGGGTGGACCGGTTGGCCTGTGCCTGGTTAATTCGGCGCTTTATCGATGCCCACGCTCGGATCCTCTGGCTGAACACGCCACAGGAGTGTCCGGTCGATGCGCTGGGTTTTGACTTCGATGATGCGGCCTTCAGTCATGTCGGTAACCGCGTCACCTTCGAAACCCTTCAAGCCAGTTTTGCACTTCAACAACCAGGCTTAAGCCGAATTGCCGCATTGGTGCATTACCTTGATGTCGGGGGTATTCAGCCGATGGAAGCTGCCGGTATCGAACGGGTACTGTCCGGGCTGCGAGAAACCATTACCGACGACGATCAACTGCTGGCTGCCGCAAGCGCTCTCTTCGATGGGCTGCTCGCCGGGTTTGCCAAAGAGGAGCAACACAATGGATAAGGTCTCGCCACCGGCGGAGGAAGCAGATCTGTCGAGGCCTGAGCAGATCAGCCTGCGGGAGGCATTCTGGTTTTGGCTGAAGCTCGGCTTCATCAGTTTCGGAGGACCGGCAGGCCAGATCTCGATCATGCACCAGGAGCTGGTTGAGCGGCGGCGCTGGATTTCGGAACGCCGATTTTTGCATGCGCTGAATTACTGCATGTTGTTGCCTGGACCTGAGGCTCAGCAGCTGGCGACTTACATTGGTTGGCTGATGCATCGAACTTGGGGAGGCGTGATCGCCGGAGCGCTGTTTGTGCTGCCATCCTTGTTCATCTTGATCGCGCTTTCATGGATGTACATCGCGTTCGGCGACGTGCCTGTGGTGGCCGGGCTGTTTTATGGAATCAAGCCTGCCGTAACGGCCATTGTTGTGCAGGCCGCGCACAGGATCGGCTCTCGGGCACTAAAGAATAATTGGCTATGGGCGATAGCGGCGGCCTCATTTACGGCGATATTTGCCTTCAATGTCCCGTTCCCTCTGATTGTCTTGGGGGCCGCGCTGATTGGCTATTTCGGCGGGCGGCTGGCCCCTGAAAAATTCACGGCCGGGGGCCATGGCGCCTCCAAAAAATCCTTCGGCCCCGCCTTGATCGATGACGACACCCCCACCCCGGAACATGCGCGCTTCAGCGGGTTGAAACTGGCGTCACTGGCCGTGATCGGCGCTGTGTTGTGGGCGTTGCCGATGGGCGTTCTGACCGCACTCTTTGGCTGGGAAGGCACCTTGACCCAGATGAGCTGGTTTTTCACCAAGGCGGCACTGCTGACTTTCGGCGGGGCTTACGCCGTGCTGCCCTATGTCTACCAAGGCGCCGTCGGTCACTATGGCTGGCTCACCCCTACGCAGATGATCGACGGGCTTGCGCTGGGTGAAACCACGCCCGGGCCGCTGATCATGGTGGTGGCTTTCGTTGGTTTCGTCGGTGCGTATGTCTTGCAAGTGTTCGGCGCCGATCACGTATTTCTCGCGGGCGCTGTGGCTGCGGCCCTCGTGACGTGGTTCACCTTCTTGCCTTCGTTTCTGTTCATCCTGGCAGGCGGCCCGCTGGTGGAGTCGACCCACAATGAGCTCAAGTTCACCGCACCGCTTACCGCGATCACAGCCGCGGTCGTTGGGGTGATTCTCAATCTGGCGTGCTTCTTCGGCTATCACGTGCTTTGGCCGACAGGCTTCAGCGGTAACCTCGACTGGCCCTCTGCACTGATTGCCATTGCAGCGGCGATAGCTTTGTTCCGCTTCAAGCGCGGCGTCATTCAAGTGCTGTTTGCCTGTGCGCTTGCCGGTTTGGCAGTACATCTGCTGCGCTAGCGTTCACGCGCAGACGTCGGGCAACCGGCCCGGCGGAACACTGCACTGATCCCTTAAGACTAAAGGGACCCGCTCGTACAAAAGCCCAGCCTGACGCTGGGCTTTTGCCGTTTAGTGGCACTGGGAGTCGTTGGTCTGAAATCCGGGTTATGCATTCAGGCCGACCCAGCCATGGAAGCCGACATACAGCCCAACAGCAATGATCAGCACGCTGGACAGGTACGGAGCGCGGCGCGCCACGGTGCCCAGCCAGGGCCAGCGACTGGAAGCCTGTTTGGCACCAATCGCTGCGGCAGCGCCGACAGTGACCAAAGTAAGCGCCAGGCCGATGCTGAAACACAGGACGAGCATGCCGCCAAGCGCGACTTCTTTAACTTGCAGACACAGCAACAGAACGGTGATGGCCGCCGGACAAGGAATCAGGCCGCCGGTCAGCCCGAACATGACGATCTGGCCTGTGGTGACTTCGCGGTTGGTAAAACGTTTACGGATATCGTTGGCATGAGCACGCTCGTGCGCATCCTGATAGCCATCACTCGACAGCTCCAGACCTTCCAGTTCGGAATGCGCATGCCCGTGATCATGCTCCTGGAACGTCAGGTCGTAATCATGGGAGTGCCCAGCGTGCCCGAGGCTCAACCGAGCGCTGAACTCATGCGGCTCTGGAATATCTACCGTCGACGCTAGGAAGCCTTCGCGCTCCACGAAAGCGAACGATTGACTGCTACCGTCCGGCCGCGTCGTGATTACGTGCACATCCGAGGCTGCCCAGGCGTGCCCGCTCAACGTCCTCATGCGCCAGCGCGGTGGCATGCCTTCTTCGAAGATCGAGAGTTCAACACGGCCGTGGCCTGTATCGATCCGGTGAGTCTCATCGAGATGACCATGATCATGCTCTCCGTGGTGGTGATCACCCTGCTCGAACCTGAACATCTGTTCACCGCGCCAGGTCCGCCACAGCATCCACAGTGCAATGATGATGATCAATGCGGCAGACGCGAGCTGGAAGTAAGGCTCGGTGGTTTGCGCATCCAGCCCTTGGCCCAGGTACATGCCGCCAATGGCGACCAACCAGACCACCGCAGTGTGCGACAGTGTCGCGGCCAGCCCCAACAAAACAGCCTGTTTGACCGAGCCACGGATGGCCACGATGAACGCCGCCATCATGGTTTTCGAATGTCCCGGTTCCAGGCCATGCAAAGCACCCAGCAAGATAGCGCTGGGGAAATACAGCCAGGCGTTAGCCCCGCCTTGTTGCAGCAGTTGAGCGAAGTCGGGCATGTCGGACCTAGAGGTACTTGGTGATTTGTTTGAATGCTTCCAGCGGTGCGCGCTCGCCATTGCCTAGCGCCGAAACGGTGTCTTCGAGGCAGTGATCAATGTGGTCCTGGATAAGCGTGCGCTTGGCTTGGCAGATCGCTTTCTCAACGGCATGCAGTTGCTGGGCGATGTCTACGCACTCGCGACCCTCTTCGATCATGGTGATGATGCCGCGCAAATGGCCATCCGCTCGCTTGAGGCGCTTGATGATCGCCTCGTGGCTTTGGTGGGTGTGGGGATGGGCGTGGCTGTGTTCGTGGTCGTGCTCACTCATGACTTGAGCCCCAGGCGTCAGTGGATTACGCTGGCATCCTATCCCCCCAGGGGGGATCCGGTCAAACACGTCCAATCCGTGTAAAACGAGTTGAAACCCTAACACCATGTTCAGTAAAACACTGACAACGACAGTGGTAATCGCGCTGGCACTCGCCCTGTTTATGGCTTGGGCCGGGCATACCCATTCGTTGTCAGTGCCAAATCCCGCCAATGTCCGTGCGCAGCCGCCATGCGTCCTTTGCTGGTGGCATTCCGAACAGGCCGGCGTAGTCTCGACTGAACTGCGAAGGACTTTCATAACCGACCCGATAGCCAGCCTCTGCGGCATCGACCGCTTCGGTGACCATCAGCCGACGTGCTTCCTGAAGTCTCAACTGGTTACGAAACTTCAGCGGGCTCATCGAAGTGATCGCCTTGAAATGGGTGTGAAACGAAGAACGGCTCATCCCGGCGATATCGACGAGGTCCTCTATCCGGCACGCTTCGTTGTAATGGCTGCGTAGCCAGGCAATGGCCTTGGCGATCTGGTTCAAGCGGCTGTCTGTCTGCGCCAACTGCCTGATAATGCCGTTGCCGTTCTCGGTAAGAAGGCGATAAAGAATCTCGCGAATCACCAGCGGAGCGAGCGCTTCGATATCGCGTGGCCTGTCGAGCAGACCGGCGAGGCGAACCGCTGCATCCAGCAGTTCCGGAGTCGTATCGTTGAGCGCAATACCTGCCGGCGGCGCACTGACGCGCTCTTCTCTTAGCGGATGACGCAGCGCAAGTTCACTCAGCGAAGTCGTATCAAGATCGAGCGCCAGGCACAGATAAGGAGCGGTTTCACTCGCCTCGATGACCGAGCCCATCACCGGAAGGTCTACCGATGCAATCAGGTATTTGGCTGGATCGTAAACATAAGCGGTAGTACCCAACATCGCCTGTTTTCGTCCCTGAGCGACCAGGCAAAGTGTTGGCTCGTACACCACCGGCATAGGCATCGTGGGCCTAGCCGAGCGAATCAGGCTGACACCCGCAATCGTGGTGTTGTGAATGCCGTCACTTTGGGCGTGACGTCCGATGATATCGACAAGTTCTACCAGTGAATTCAAGAACAACTCCAAATCGTTGAAATGAAGATATTGCCTCGGATGATCAAGCAAGAAATCAGGACGATCCTGTAACAGCCCTCCTCCGCTCGTAGGTCACACTTCAGATGAGGTCGGCAGGTACTTGCCGGCCACTTCATGTCCCGGCAGACGATTCTTCGCCAATGCCCCGTATAGAACAACGGCGTGAGGGAACGCAACTACCGGCTCGTTCAGGTTAGCCACAACGGCCCATAAAAATGGGCAAGTTCTTCCGACAGATACAGGAGCATAGGAAATGACTTTTGTTCGACGCATCTTCACAGCGCTAACACTGGTACTCACGACATTAATTGGCGGACTGGCACCCGCCGTGGCCAGCGAACCGACGACGGAACGCAACCGCCAATTCATTGCGCAAGCGTTCAACCAGTGGGCTCAGGGCGGCCGGACGTTCTTCACAGATGTGCTGGCGCCCGAGGTGATCTGGACCATCAAGGGGACGAGTCCTTCGGCGGGTACTTATCGGGGCCGGGATGACTTCCTGAAACGGGCAGTCCAGCCCTTCGCAAAACGTCTTGCTTCACCCGTGCGCCCGACGGTGGCGGATATCTGGGCTGAAGGCGATGACGTGGTTGTGCACTGGGACGGCATCGCCACCGCAGCCGATGGCGCGCCTTATCGCAACAGCTACGTATGGATTATGCGCATGCGCAACTTGCGGGCAGTGGAAGTCATTGCTTTTCTCGACCTGGTGCCTTACGACGATGTTCTCAGGCGAATTCAGCTTGAAGCAGGCGATGGGGAATAAATAAGCCCGCGCTGATCGACTGGAGGATCTGCTCGCGAGACGCTGCAGGATATTACGTAGGGGGACATGTCGCCGAATGTCGGCTTTCGGCCAGAAGCAGCCGGTCGCGTCTGACCACTATCGAGCCAAACCTATCGGTCGCGGACAGCGAGTGCTTTGAGGAGAATTGCCCCGGCATTGACTACTCCAATTCAGCGTCTACAGTGATGGCTATACGATTTCACGGTAGGGACATCATGCAGATCGAGCGCGTTGAGATTCAAAATTTCAGACTGCTTCAGAACGTCGGCCTTGGCCTAGAAGACGGCACGACGCTGATCGTAGGGCGCAACAACTGCGGCAAAACCTCCATCGCTGAGGTGTTCCGCCGGCTCCTTTCAGACCGGACTCCCTCATTCAGGCTTGAGGATTTCTCCCTAGGGAGTCACGAAGATTTTTGGACGGCATTCAATGCGTTTCACGGGGGAACAGCTCGCTCCGACGTTGCTGCCATGCTTCCCGTTGTCAGGGTCACATTGGACATTTCCTATGAGATAGATGACCCAGACCTGGGGCCGCTCAGCGAATGCATAGTAGATCTAGATCCAGATTGTTCTTGCGCGCGCATCGTCTTGACGTATGGACCGCGCGCGACAGGCCTTGATTCGCTTTTCGCGGAAATGAATATCCCCGACGCTGAGCAGGAGGATCAACGTTCTAGCTTCTTCAGCCTGATCAAGAAACGTTTGGCGGCGGCCTACGAGCCCCGTCTGGAAGCGATTGACCCCAACGATCCTACGAACCGCAAGGACCTCGACCTAAAATCACTCACTACGTTAATCCGCGGCGGATTCATCAATGCGCAACGGGGCCTAGATGACGATACACACAGAGAGCGCGATGTTCTTGGGAAGGTGGTGGAGGTGCTGTTCCAATCGGCATTGACGGACCCCACAGATCCCGAGAAACGAACCACAGCCGAACAGCTTCATGGAGCGGTGGAGAAAATTCAAAAGGAATTGCATGACGGTTTCAACGCGGGACTGACTTCGCTGCTCCCTACGTTCGAGCTTTTCGGTTACCCAGGGCTAGATGACCCAGGCCTCACCACGGTGACGACCTTCGATGTCGAGCGCCTGCTCAAAGACCACACGCAAGTTAGATACCGGGGTGTAAACGGCCTGACCCTTCCCGAAAGCTACAATGGACTTGGCGTCCGCAACTTGGTGTACATACTTCTGCAATTGCTGAAATTCTTCAGGGAGTTCCAAGCTACGCCGGCAGCAGCAAGCGTACACCTCATCTTCATTGAAGAGCCTGAAGCTCATCTGCATCCGCAAATGCAGGAGGTCTTCATCCGACAATTGCATCTGATCAAGGGCGCGTTCGAGCAGCAACTGAATGACACCCGTCCTTGGCCAGTGCAGTTTGTGATTTCCACCCACTCTCCACACATGGCCAACGAAGCGCGCTTCGAGACCATGCGTTACTTTCTCTCGGTGATCGACGAAAACGGGATCCGGCAGTCCAAGATCAAAGATCTGAGGCAGGGTATGGGGGGGGCTCCCGCACCAGATAGAGATTTTTTGTATCAGTACCTGACGCTCACCCGCTGCGATCTTTTCTTTGCAGACAAAGCCATCTTGATCGAAGGGACATCAGAGCGCTTGCTGCTGCCAACCATGATTGCCAAAACTGACGCGGCGGCGGTCGGTGAGCCTCAGCTGGCAAGTCAGTATTTGACGGTTATGGAAGTTGGCGGCGCGTATGCACACCGGTTCCATGACCTGCTTACTTTCTTAGAACTGCGTACGCTGATCGTAACTGACATTGATTCCGTTAAGCCGAACGCAGATAGAAAACGAAAAGCTTGTGCTGTTGCAGAGGGGCTGTACACGAGCAATGCCTGCCTCAAAGACTGGTTTGAGGCCGAAGTCACTCCTGCTCAACTGCTGGCGAAAACACCAGCAGAGAAAACCAGGGGGTTAACGCGTCTCGCCTACCAAATTCCGGAAGGGGTTGAGCCAGGGCCCTCAGGCAGAAGCTTTGAGGACGCATTTATCCTGGCGAACCTGAATCGATTTGAGCTGGGGCAGGGTGATGTTGCATCCCTAGCTTACGAGCACGCAGCAGATCAGAAAAAGTCAGCCTTCGCATTGAACTACGCAATCGAGGATAAGAACTGGAGCGTACCTAAATACATTGCTGAGGGATTGCGTTGGCTCGCAGTTGGGGCGCCGGACGTCGATGCCCAAATGGCTGCTCGGGCCATGGCCGCAGTGGTTGAAGCTGCTGGCGAGGCAGTGGCCGCTGAAGGGGAGCAAGGCGATGCCTAACAATCACGAAAGCCCGGCGGACAGAGCCGGGCGGGAAGCGTTAGAGCGTATGTTTGCCTGTTTGGAAGAAGGTCAAAGCTTTCGCCTGGAAGCAGGTGCGGGAGCTGGCAAGACGTACTCACTGGAGAAGGCTTTGAGCCGATTGATTGAGCACAGAGGTCAGGCACTGATCCGGGAGCGTCAGCAAGTCGCGTGTATCACTTACACCAATGTGGCAAAAGACGAGATCATCTCTCGGTTCCAGGCGCACCCTGCGATCCGAGCCGAGACCGTGCATGGTTTCTGTTGGTCATTGCTCAGAGGTTTTCAAACATCACTGAGAGAATTCCTTGGTGCTGAAACTTTTTGGCGAGAGCGTCTTGAAACAGTTGGTGGCGTAGGCAATAGGCGCATCCATTACGAGATGGGTATTCCACGCGTATCCGAGGACGAGGTCTCGATTCGGCATGAAGATGTCCTGACCTTGATGGTTCAGGCGCTTCCGTCTCCGAAGTTCAGAGCCGTATTAACCTCCCGATATCCGATCCTGTTTGTCGACGAGTATCAGGACACGGATGAACACTTTGTCGGAGCACTGAAATCGTGGTTTCTAGATCGCGGTGAGGGGCCGATGATTGGTCTATTTGGTGACCATTGGCAAAAAATTTACGATGAGGGCTGCGGCCTGGTAGAGCATGAGGCACTCCAGCCGATCGAAAAAAATGCGAATTTTCGCTCAGCATCGCGGATTGTCGATGTGTTGAATCAGATGCGACCAGGTCTGCAGCAAGAAGTAAGAGATCCGGACTTGATCGGTGAAGCTCGGGTGTTCCATACCAATCGCTGGCCTGGAATAAGGCGCACAGGAGTCGGGGGGGGGGGGCACTGGACTGGCGACACCAGTCCTGAAGCAGCTCGTGCTTACTTCGAATGCTTGAAAGCTCAGCTAAACGTCGAAGGATGGGACCTCTCTCCCCAGAAGACCAAGATTCTGATTCTGAACCACAAGGGTATTGCTCGTGAGCAGGGGTACTCCTCGATCCCTCCAATTTTTGGACAGTTCAACGATCCGTGGCTGAAGAAGGAAGATCCGCACATCAAGTATCTTGCAGATCAGCTTGAGCCAGCATGTGCCGCATATCAACAACGTAGATACGGCGCCATGTTTGGGCACCTAGCAAGTGATCGACCAACGATTCAAAGGCACAGCGACAAAGTCGCTTGGACTGAGGCAATGGATACGCTCCTCGAACTGAGGTTGACGGGTAGCATCGGCGAGGTGATTGACCACATCATAGCCGTACCGCAGATGCAACTTCCCAATGCGGTGCTACGAAATGAGCAAGGGTTACAGGCCGCCGGTGTTGAACCAGGTGAGGACGAACCACGCAGGATTACCCAGCTTCGAAAGCTCAGGGACGTTCCTTACTCGGAGCTGATAGCGCTAGACCAATTCATTGATGGGCATACGCCGTTCGCGACAAAACACGGGGTAAAGGGAGCCGAATTCGAAAACGTGATTGTTGTACTGGGCCGCGGTTGGAACCAATATAATTTTGCTGAAATGCTCGAGTGGTTTCAGCCAGGGCCACCGGCGAACAGGCGTGAAAAATTCGAAAGCAATCGGAATCTCTTCTACGTTGCGTGCTCTCGTCCCAAGGTCCGTTTAGCTCTGCTTTTCACTCAACTGTTGAGCCAGGCAGCTCTAGCTCAGATCACCGCGTGGTTCGGCGCTGAGCATGTATTTGAGTTGCCTGCTGACCCTGAGTGAGAATTTTCGTGGTGCGCTCATGGTGTAGTCGGTGCATGTCAGACCCAAAAATGGATGCTGGAGGCTTATGTTTTAAAAATATCCAGCGTTACAGTTTGATCTCTTAGTCATGCGAAATGGGGATGGTTGTATTAATGGCGCATCAGAAATGCTGAGGGAAGTGGAATTGTTTAATGATTTATCGAAAAGAGCTTGAAAGAGGCAGGTCTGGCTAGGTCGAAGATATCGAAAAAACCTGGAACTATTGTTGGTGGTGCTACTTCGGACAAAGGGCTCTATATTTCGAATTATGCAAACTGCTTGCTGAATAGGCAGGTAGACATATTTGGTGGTTCTATTTTTTTTGCTGGAAAATGGTCGTATTCCATCTGCCTGTAGCATAAGTAGAGGAATGATTGAGACTTATGCATTCGCTAAGTTTCTGTCAAAAAAATCGCTAAAATTTTGCATAATAAGACCGGTGGTGAAAGTGTGGAGGATATCCTAAAGCTGGTAGTGAATTTTACGAATAGTTCCAGGCTAAAAGAAACTGAGCAAAAGAAAATAAAAAATGGGTTTTATGATCCGGAAGATTACATGTTTGCCGAGCAGGCGAAGCACAGGTTTGAGAATATGCTTGCTGGAAGTGAGCATCTAATGAATGCTTTGCGCGATTTGTACAAGGATGAACTAAAACATACAAAAGAAAAAGAAAGCCAGTTTGAAATTTCATATGACGCTCTGAGTGAGTGGGTTCATCCGTCTCAAACAAGCGTTTTCATAATTACGTATCTGATACTCATAACATCCCAACGTCACTCGGGGTCCTGCATTTGCATGACGGCGCAAGAATGTCATGTGCGCGCGCATTGCACTTTATAACGGATAGCATGAATGTCTATAGCAGGACTATAGAACTTGAAAACGAAATAACACGGTGCGGTTTAGAGCGAAGCTAACAAGGCACTGCGGCAGGGGAAACGGGGACGAAAGAGTAGGACGGATTTATTATCGAAAAAATCCGCCCCTATTTGCTATAACTCTACGATCAAGCATAGGCCATCACGATGGATGGTCAGGCTTCGATTCCCAGTTGGTTGATTGTGCTTTCAAGCTTCTTATGACCAAGCAAACGAGCATGACGCCTTCATTGCGCCAACGGTACGATTTTCGGAATCGACAGAGCTTGATTGCTAGTTTCTTCTTCGTGCATCCCCGAATGTAACCCGGAGGTGACGCCCGGCAGATGTTTCACGCTATGCTATAGCCGATTCCTCTCCCTCCAGACGCTCATAAATCCAAAAATTTCCAGGCAATAGATATGAATAACGGTGCACCAAAGTACGTATTTACTTCTAGTGGGCAGTGTATTGTTAGATCTGCGCACTCATCTGACGCATTACATATACTAGCAATGCCTGATACGTCTGATAATGCAGCCGTGGGAAAGCAGCTATTGACTCAAATGGTCAAGCGACCGGTATCCGATAAATTTTTTTTTAAAAAATTTGGACAGTTACCGCTGATGATCGATGCATTCAACCACCACGATTTGCGCAGTATTATTCGTGCCGCATGGGAGCAGGCTGGTTTTATTCCGCCGACAACTGAAGATTATTCACTAGAGTCTTTTGGGGCGGCAGCCTTGAAACACTATAGGGCAGCTGAGAGTACATGGACAAAAAAACATCTAAACACCACCTCTCTGCATGGGCAGGACTTAATTGCAAGCGCTAATTACGCGAACGCATTAGTAGACCTGAAAAGAATATCTGATCGCGTTGATTCAACTGCGAAAGCACTGACAGCCACCGATGCGAGTTCAGCCCTAAAAGATCTGGTAAGTTTACAGTCAGAGATGAGCGGAGGCTTTGCTCGACTGCATCAGGTCATTATAGAGGAGATCGTTCCTGGATGGCTGAAACAGTCGGAAGAAGCAGGGCGCGCAGCCGCTAAGTCTATAATGCTTGCGGCGGTTGGGCTCGTAGTTACAATAGGTGTGTCAATAGTTGTTGCGGTTATGCAAATGCGTGCTGATAATGCTGGCGGCGTAGAATCTTCACGGCAGCAAGAAGTGATGATCTCCTTATTAAAACAACAGTTGAGTGAAGAGAAGGAGATGCGCAATGAGTTGACACTCCAAATGAATTTATACCGAACTGATCACCGCGAGGCGATCGAGCAACTAGTTGAGAAAATTAAAAGTCTTCCACGTCCAATAGTAAAAATGTCATCTGGCGTCAGCAGAACAGAAAGTCAATGATGATGGAATGAGGAGATTTTGTTCTCAGTTCTGTAAGTCTTGCGTTTAACCATACTCAAAAAAGCTCCCGGATAGATCGCTCTGATCGTCTGCTTTTGGCAGATCGGTGCCATTCGTGGAGGGCACCGATCGGCCAGAAGAGGAGGTTCAGAAGCAACCGCTACCGGCCGGCTATTCCGTTCTGCTCCAGACTCTCGCCTCAGGCTGGGCACGCATAATCTCATGGTGACTTTCTTCGTTATCCCTACTCATATCTACTCCACGACAGACCCGCTTCCTGATTCAGCCCCCCACCCACACTGACTCCAGTGCCAATCCAATGCCTCTGCACTCATTCGTTCAGAATCCTGTTTTGGCAGACGAACCAAAGAGCCGTCCAGCGTCGCGTAATCGGAACCGATCAACTCTGGTGAAACCCGTATCACCATCGTCTCCGACTCGATGGCGATCAGCCGCAAATCGAACAGGGTATGAATGTCCGCCCTTAACAGCATTCCATTCGATACAACGTTGGTATGAACTCCCTTATAGGGGTAAATGTGAGCAGCCTCGAGCACAGCAGGCAGGTTGCATCCTGTGACGGCACAGGCGCTGTCATAAGCTCCCATCAGCGCTTTGCGGAATGCGGGTTGCCCGCGGCGACGGACAATGTCGGCGGTTACGCGCTTTCTGGCATCGGCTATGTCCTTAGGATCAAAAGTGACTCCTTGCTCAGCAGCCTCCTCAGCGTCTGCCAGTGCTTGCTCGACCGGATTCGAAACTCGCCGAACAGAAACACCAAATCGGCTACCCGAAGATGCATCGGGGTAGATTTCCCAAATGCCGTGCTGGACCGGGTCGTAAACCTCAAAGGCACCCTTGCCAACCTTGAACAGCCTGTCGTAACGATTGCCCTGATCAGTCCTACGCGGCTTTTCATTTTGTGTGTAGCCAGTCCGGGCAGGTGAGTTGACGGACAACATGTAGAGGTCTGCCAGGTTGTTGGTGTTGTACCCAGGATCCTTGGTGAGGATCCAGTCTTCAACATCTTTCCGACTGGCTTTGCCCCCAAGCTCAACGACAGCCCCTAGGGCTTTTTCCCAAGTGCGAAGGTCTTCAAATTTGGCCAAACGTCATTTCCCCTTGAATGCTATGCCTGCGCTTAAGCGAATTGCTGATGAGCGCGTTGCCACAGTTCGTGCATGTCATCGATCAGGCTGACAGCAATTAACTCCCTCGTCTGCGGATCCCGGAGGAGAACCAAATCTTCATTGGTGGGCGTATGCAAGTTCACATTGATCTTGGGGAATTTCCAGAACAGGTTGCCTGAACTGCGAGTATTGGGCGCGATCAATCGACCCAGCGCCATGAGGCGCTCCCGATCCTCCGGGAACTGCTCACCGTCGCAGTAGTAGCCGCTGTAGAGACGATGATTGAGTTCGATGTACACGCCCCCCTTCATAAACGTGAAAGGGAAAGTGAGGCCGATATACTTGCTGTTTTTGGCCTTTTTGTAATAAGCGTAAACCGCCTCTTTCGTGGCTGAAATTTCAGGTTTGCCGAGTTGAGGATATTGGCGAGCTTGATACGCTGTCATGCGCTCCCAGATGTCGATCTGTAGATCGGCCAATACGGCGTTGAATGCATGGTTGATATCGGCGATCACGAAAAGGTTCTCGCCTAGCAGGATCTGTTCTTTCAGCTTGTTCATGTAGATCTCGCTCTGGTCACTGGATGTCAGCTTCTGGAGTAGTTCGATGTACTGGAAAACGCTTTCTCGCACGCCGGGCTCGCGGGCAACCAGCGGGACACAGTCCTTGAGCCAAGACACAATCTCAGCTTCATAGCTGAGGAGGATGACGGGCAGGGACTTGCGACTCCGCTCAGTGGGCTCGGAACCCTCCAGGGTGAGATAGGTGGTCCAGATTTCGGCGTAACCTTCTGCCTGCATTCGCTGGTGATAGCGCCAGAGCTGCTCATCCTGATCGCCGGCGTAGATCTTGTTTTCGATGATCAGTGCTTGCCCGGATAGGTTGCGGACCAGGATGTCGATGTTCTGGTACTCGACCTCGACAGTCACACTCTCTGCGTCGAAGTTCTCGATGCCCAGTCGCTTCAACAGGAGATTCAGCAGGGTTGTTCCCTGATGGTGGGTAGCCTTGGGATCAAGCAGGAACGCAAGGAAGCGCGAGTGAAGCCGAACCTCGTCACTTGAGCTACGTAATACGGAGAAGAGATTGAAAGCTGGCGGGCGCTGATATCTCGCTCGCAGAAGCGCCACGGTTTGCAGAAAATCGTCCATGAGAGAGGGATCCTGATTAGGCGGAGTGACTGCGCGTAGTATCAGGGAAATCGCACACAATGGTAACGGCGATTTGATGCTGCTTATATATCACGCAAGCATCAAGCCCTCTGCCCCAACACAGTCTCCAACTCCCCAATCCGCGCCTGCAAACGCTCTCGCTCCACAGAATAAAGGGAAGAAGAAATAAATCACTCCTCTCTTTACTTACGCTCATAACGTATTTCAACGTCCGCATTGGGTCGACTTCGGCCCGTTACGAGAGACAGCTACCGGCCGATAGCTACCCGTCGCCATGGGCGCCCTGCTGGCAGACCATGTAGTGGCCTTACGAAACGGCGCCGAAGACACCTGAGCTCTCCGCAAGCCGCCCTTCGGCCCGCAAAAAATCCACAAACGCCCTGAGCGGCGAAGGCATGTGACGGCGCCCGTGATAGTAAAGAAACGGACCGTCGAAGGCCTGCCACCAGTCCTCGAGAATCGGCACCAGTCGGCCATCGGACAGCGGCTCGCGCAGAAAATCCTCGAAGGTATAGACGATGCCCAGCCCGTTGATGGCCGAGCGAATTTTCAAATCGTGCGACGATGTCAGCAGTTGCCCCTGAGGCGGGATACGCACAACGCGGCCGTCTCGATGGAACTCGAACACGCCCACTTTGCCGCTCTCGAATCGATGGCCAAGCAGGTCATGGCCCGGCAGTTCTTCGGGCTGAGTGGGCGTACCGCGTTCAGCCAGATAGCGCGGGGCGGCCGCCGCAACGAAGCGCTGGCGACGCGGGCCGATGGGCACGGCAATCATGTCCTTGGCCAGGCTCTCTTCATAGCGCACGCCGGCGTCATACCCGCCAGCGTTGGCGTCGACAAAGGTGTTATCCATGACGACTTCGACACTGATCCCTGGATAAAGGCGGAGAAAACGCGCCAGCAGGTCGGGCAGCAGAAAGCGTGCCACCGGCACTGGCACATTGAGCTTGAGCGTGCCGACCGGGCGCTGAGCGTCATCGTCCAGATCGTTGAAAGCGGCGTCGATTTCTTGCAAGGCCGGGCGCAGGCGCTCGAGCAATCGCTCGCCGGCCGCCGTCGGCGTGACGCTGCGCGTGGTTCGATTGAGCAGGCGCACGCCCAGGTCGCTTTCCAGCCGACGCATGCAGTCGCTTAGCGACGAGGCGGACAAACCCCGCTTTTGCGCGGCCGCACGAAATCCCCCCGCCTCGACCACCGCAGCAAATATCGACACATCGGTAAGGTTTGGTTTACGCATGGATGCTTCCTCCGCAGGCGTCTGACTGTACGCCATGCCGTACGGGCCATCCACCACTGCCCGACTTATCCTCGCGCATTCGTACACCGATACTGCTCGCTCGTCCCGCCAACCGGGAACCTATTACGCGAATGAGAATTCCCCGATGATTCATTCACCCGCTACGCCGAGCAGTACCGCGACCCAACGCATCCTCAAGGCCGCCCGGACGCTGTTCGCCAGTGTCGCGCTGGCCGGCACACTGGCTGCGGAAGCTACTCCCCGAACGGAGCCGAAGCCGGACTGGTCAACCAACGATATGCCCAGCCAGAAAGGCCGTATCGTGCTGGTGACCGGAGGGACCAGCGGCATGGGCTATGAAGACGCGCTGGCGCTGACGCGAGCCGGTGCCGAAGTGATCATCGCCGCACGCAACGCCGAGCGCGGGCGCGAGGCGATCGCAAACATCAAGCAAGCCGTGCCCGAGGCGCGCGTGCAATTCGAAACGCTGGATCTTGCCAATCTGCAATCGGTGCGTGACCTCGCCAACCGTCTGCAAGGGCGCCTGCCGAGGCTCGACGTGCTGATCAACAACGCCGCGATCATGTCGCCGCCTGTTCGAGGCGTTTCGGCCGACGGCTACGAGATGCAGCTGGCGACCAATTACCTGGGGCATTTCGCCCTGACCGGCCTGCTGATGCCGCTGCTACGCAAAAGCGACGATGGTCGGGTGGTCAGCCTGTCGAGCATTGCCGCAGGGCGCGCAGTACTGAACTTCGATGACCTGCAGGCTGAGCGCAATTACGACCCTTTTGCCACCTACAGCCAATCGAAACTGGCGATACTCAAGTGGAGTACCGAGCTGCAGCAGCGCAGCGATGCCGCCGGTTGGGGGATACGCAGCATCGCCGCTCACCCCGGCGTTGCCGTGACCGAGCTGATCGCCCGTGGGCCTGGCCTGGATAGTGAATTCGGCAAACAATGGGCTGTAGAGCGGGACAGGTATCATTCCGCAGCGCAGGGCGCGCTGCCCACGCTGTATGCAGCGACGGCACTGGAGGCGGTTGGCGGTGCCTACTATGGGCCCACCGGAGATAACGAAAAGCGCGGGCCGCTGGGCTTCGCCAAGATGCCTGCGGCCGCTGCCGATCGCTCGAACTCCGACGCGCTGTGGCAACTTTCCGAGCGACTGACCGGCGTCACCTACCGCTGACCCCGCTGGAACGGGCAGGCTCCGTTCCATTGCCTCGCCACTCCCACAGGAGCGCACCATGGATATGTCTCTTCTCGCCCATCGCACGAGCGCCATCATCAATGCCGAGGCTCACGAGCTGCGCCCCGCGCTCAATGGCTTTCTGCTGTTCGTTTGCCTGTTTGCCGGCTACTTCATGCTCCGTCCGATCCGCGAATCGATGGGCATCACTGCCGGCGTCGAGAACCTGCAGTGGCTGTTCACCGCGACCTTCTTCGTCATGCTGGCGGCCGTTCCGCTGTTCGCCTGGCTCAGCGCACGCGTGCCGCGCCTGCATTTCGTGGACTGGGTGTACGGATTTTTCTGCGCCAACCTGCTGTTGTTCGCCGCCTTGTTCCTGGGCGAGGAAAGCCCGTGGCTGGCGCGAGTGTTTTATGTGTGGATATCGGTCTACAACCTGTTTGTCGTATCGGTCGCCTGGAGCCTGATGGCCGATGTATTCGACAGTGCCCAGGCCAAACGCCTGTTCGCTTTCATCGCGGCGGGCGCCAGCGTCGGCGGCTTGAGTGGCCCTGCGCTGAGCGCCTTGCTGATCGGTCCGCTGGGCGAGTCCGGCCTGATGCTGCTGGCTGCTGTTTTGCTGGGCGCTGCGATGTTGTTCAAGCGCCAGTTGATGCACTGGCGTGAACGGGGTGGCGCAGGACGCCCCGATGCCGCGCCGAGCGAGAGCCCTCGCAGGCCATTGCCGGGCAATCCCTTCAGCGGTATGACGGCCGTTTTGAAATCACCCTATCTGCTCGGCATTTGCGGCTTTGTAGTGCTGTTAGCGACAGTCTCCACCTTCCTTTACTTCGAGCAGGCACGTGTCGTCGCCGAACACTTCCCGGACCGCGAGGCGCAGGTGCGCGTGTTCGGCATCATCGACTTTGTCGTGCAGGCGGGCGCCCTGCTCTGCCAGCTGTTGATCACTGGACGCGTCGCCCAAAAGCTCGGCGTCGGCGTGCTGCTGGCCATGGTGCCGCTGGTCATGTGCGCGGGGTTTATCGGGCTGATCTTCGCCCCCGGCTTTGGCCTTATCGCCGCGCTGATGATCGTGCGCCGCATCGGTGAGTATGCCTTCGTGCGCCCAGGCCGGGAGATGCTGTTTGCCCCGCTCGATGCCGAAAGCAAGTACAAGGCAAAGAACGTCATCGACACCGTGGTCTACCGCGCCGGCGACGCCATCAGCGCCTGGGCGAAAAGCGCGCTGGACGCCCTCGGCCAGGGTGCAGGCATGGCCGCATTGGTCGGCGCGTTGTGTGCACTGCTATGGGGTCTGCTGGGATGGCGGCTCGGCGAACGGGCGGACCGACGATCCAGTGTGTCGGCAGCGCGGCAAACCCCAGCGTAGCGCTCAAGGGGCATTGAGCGAGCGGACGAATAACTTTTGGCTCAGTCGTTCTGACGGTTGACTGCCTCACTACGGAACTGCCGGTCGCACGCATCGTCCGAGCTTAAGCGTTTAAGCAAACTGCTCGCCACGAGGTTTCCGTTTGAAAGCTGCCATCGTCAAAAAATACCGTCTGATCATCAAGACCTTGGGCTATGTGGGCTGGGCCTTGTTCTGGCTGCTGCTCTGGGACATTGCCGTCACCGTGGACTTCATGCTGTTTCTCAACACCAAGCTGAATCTGCCGCTGATGCCGCTGACCTTGCTCGGCTCGGCGTTGATCGTGCTGATCAGCTTTCGCAACAGCAGCGCCTATAACCGCTGGTGGGAAGCGCGGACGCTGTGGGGGTCGATGATCAACAATTCGCGCAGCTTCGCCCGTCAGGTGCTGACGCTGCTGGACGATGTCGGTAGCGAGGTGAATCCGGTCAAGTCGACCCTGTTGCGCCGCCACGTCGCCTACGTGAATTGCCTCGCCGCACATCTGCAAGGCCAGCCTTGTCCCGAAGAGGTGCGCGCGTTTATCCCCGCCGAAGAGTTCGCCCGCAGTGGCACGACCAATAATTTTGCCAACGATATCCTCACCGGCTCGGCGACTTTGCTCGCTCGGGAATACAAGGCCGGACGCCTGGACAGTATTCGCCTGGCGCGGCTTGAGTCGACACTGGTGGATCTGTCCAACAGTCAGGGCGGCATGGAGCGGATCGCGAACACGCCGCTGCCCTACCCTTACGTGTATTTTCCGCGGCTGTTCATTTCGCTGTTCTGCCTGATTGTGCCGGTGGGGCTGGTGGAGTCCCTGGGCTGGTTCACGCCGCTGGCGTCGACCGTGGTGGGGTTTATGCTGCTGGCCATCGAGCGCATCGGCACCGATCTGCAGAGCCCGTTTCGCCACAGCGAACACCAGATTCAGATGGAAGCGCTGTGCGAAACCATCGAGAAGAACCTGCAGTCGATGCAGCGTGATTCCATGGGCGATGTGCGCAGGCTCGAAGAGCACGCTTGAGGCACCCACTCTACTCATTCGGACGGCTTTTTATGACATTACCCAAAATCGATGACTACATCGCTGGATGGCCACTACTGGGCCTGGATTCGACTGCCCCTTGGGCGGTGGTCCAGGATTGCGAGAACCGGGTCCTGGCATTGCTTGAAACGCTCGGCGCCGGATACCGGCGTCAAGGCAATTGTGCGGTTCACGAAACCGCCATCATCGAGCAAGGCGCTGTTCTTAAGGGCGCGATGATCATCGGCGCGGGCTGTTTCGTCGCGGCGGGCGCTTACCTTCGTGGCGGTGTGTATCTTGGGAAAAACTGCATTGTCGGCCCCAGCTGTGAGCTGAAAAGTACCTTCATGCTGGATGGCAGCAAGCTTGCTCACTTCAATTTCGTCGGCGATTCACTGATTGGCGAAGCGGTCAATATTGAAGCCGGCGCGATCATCGCGAACTATCGTAACGAACTGGACGGGGCTGATATAAAAATCCGCCACGAAGGCCATGTGATAGAAACAGGCGTTAATAAATTCGGCGCACTGGTGGGTGACGGCTGCAAGATCGGCGCTAACGCAGTGATCGCTCCGGGCGCTTTACTGCGGCCAAAAATGCGCCTTCCTCGCCTCGGGCTGATCGACCAGTTCGCCTACGATTAAGCGTTGGCATCTTCTGTCATTCGTTGTTCCAGGCGTTGACCATTCGATCCGGCGAATCTGCATTGGATTGAACAGCCCGAATCTCAGGGTAACTAACCCCAGACAGGCCACTTGGCGGCACCGCCCGCGCAAGCGGCGCTTACCTGGCTGCGGCCGGCGGTGCGCTTCGGCGCTGGCGTCGTCGCAGGCTTCGCAAGGGGGTTTCAATGACTGAGGATTTCATAGGCTTTTTCACGGCACACATGATTTTAGGGATCTCGTTGGCTAACTGGCTTGTCGCGTTTTTCGCCGCGACGATCAGTTACCTGCTGACCACGACGGCCATTCGTTTCGCTTTTCGCAAGGTCCAGGCCCGGGCCAGCGCTGGCAACGGTCATCTGACGTACATGGCCAGCGAAGTGTTGTCGGCGACCAGCACCACGTTGCTGTTGTTGGCGTCGATTCTGGTCGGCATCGGGTTGCTGGATTTGCCCGAGCGCTGGCTCGGGCGCGTTAGCAGTCTGTGGTTCGTGGTCGCGGCGTTGCAGGTCGGCCTTTGGACCAACCGCGCGCTGGCGCTCGGGCTGCATCGTTATTTCTCGCGACATAGCGCGACCGGCACGTTTCAGGCGAGCGCTCTGGCGACCTTGAGTCTGTGGGGTGTCAGGGTGCTGTTGTGGGCGGTGGTGCTGCTGGCGATGCTGTCGAACCTGGGCGTCAACATTACCGCGTTTGTCGCCAGCCTCGGTGTCGGCGGTATCGCGGTGGCGCTGGCGGTGCAGAATATTTTGGGCGATGTGTTTGCCTCGCTGTCGATTGCGGTCGACAAGCCGTTTGAGGTGGGCGATTTCATCGTGGTCGGCACGCTGGCCGGTACGGTCGAGCACGTTGGCCTGAAGACCACGCGCATCCGCAGTCTGGGCGGCGAGCAGATCGTCATGGCCAACGCCGACATGATCGGCAGCACCATCCAGAACTACAAGCGCTTGCAGGAGCGCCGGATTGTGTTCGAATTTCGTCTGACTTACGAATGCACCAGCGAACAGATTCGGCAGCTCACGCAGCGGGTTGAAGCGATCATCAAGCAGGAAAAACAGGCTCGATTCGACCGCTGCCATTTCCGCAGTTTTGGTGAAAGCGCGCTGGAATTCGAAACCGTCTATATCGTTCTGGACGCCAGCTACAACGTTTACATGGATGTGCAGCAACGAATCAATCTGGCAATCATGGAAGCGGTGGCCGAGCTGGATGCGGCATTTGCCTTCCCGGCGCGCACGGTGCATGTCGCCTCGCTGCCCGAGTCCCAAGCGCTGCCGGCACGCACGCAGCAACCCTCGCATGCTCAGCATGCCTGACCTGAAAGGTCCGGCAGTAACCCGTGAGCGAACTTGCTCCCGCTCGACTGCATAGCAGTCAGATCGCCGCAGGTATCGCCGTTCGCTGTGCCGAGGCCGCCGCCGAGTTCGCATTTGCATCAAGCTAAAGAAGATGAAGAAAATACCGGGACGGAGAAAAAGCCTGTTCTCCGGGCGCAAAGCATCGTAATTTACGCACCATAATTACAAGGACGTCTGGGGTGTAAGTGGGGGCTTTTCGTTTGCTTTTGGCCGTTCTGGTCGCAGTTTCTCATATGGGCAAAACGTTCCTGGAGTTAAATCCCGGCGTGGTTGCCGTGATTTCCTTCCTGATCATCAGCGGCTTCGTAATGACCTCGCTGATCGAGCGCAACTACAAGGCGCCGGAAAAAGTCGGGTTGTTCTACCTGGACAGAGCCTTGCGGCTTTACCCCCAGTTCCTTTTTTACTTCATCGCCTCCTGTCTGGTGATTTATTTCCTGCTGCCAGGAACGCCACAAGCGGCCGAATTGACCTTTAAAACTATCACCTCAAGCCTGCCGATGGTGCCCCTCGGCTTCTACATGTTCGGCGCGGCCGGGGTGGAGATCTTGCCGCCGGCCTGGTCGCTCGGGCTTGAGATGTGCTTCTACCTGGTGATCCCTTTCCTGATCATCTACAGGGCGCGGGGCATCGCCTTCGCCTTGTCCGCTGCCATCTTCATGGCCGCGTGCCTTGGCTTCATCAATGCCGATCTGTATGGCTACCGGTTGCTGCCGGGCGTCCTGTTCATGTTCCTGTGCGGCAGCTACCTTTACAAACCGCAGGCCAAGGGCTTGGCGATCGCTGCGGGAACAGCCGTGGCGGCTGCATTGGTTTTTGTGGCGATCATGACAGGGTTGATCGAGCGTCAGCCTTTCAATGCCGAGGTTACCGCCGGCATAGCGCTGGGCGTCCCCGTCGTGTTTTTACTGACAAAGCTCAAGTTTCACCGAATTGATGAATTCCTTGGGAACATCAGCTACGGCGTATTCTTGAATCACTTCGTGGTGATGTATTTTCTGCGGGGGTTCTGGCCGGTCGCTTATGACAGCCATATTGTTGCGGCGGTGTTGCTCTCGTCGTTCCTGCTAAGCGGCGTTTCTTATTACTACGTCGAGCGGCCGGCTTTGAAGCTTCGACACGCGCTGAGGGCCGGCGGTAAGTATAGAGTGGCTACTTCAATGGAAAGTCAGCCTTTGTTTCCCCAGTAAACTGGGCAAGCAAATGAGTCAGATTGCCTCTGTAGCGAACCCATTTATCCCGCGTCGCGACCAGGATTGCTTCTATATCCCGGTCAGGTTCCTGCTTTATGCTCGTCAACGCTTGCGTGTAATTGGTCAGAAGATTGTTGTAGTGCTGCACGCCGGCTTCAGTCAGATCCCGTGCATCGGCGTTGAGCTTTTCTACTTGAGTATAGATATAACGTGCGGCGTTATTCTTTTTGCCATGGGTTTTGGCGTTATCAAATGCCGCCGTGGATGTTTCGATATTTGCGTTGGTCTCTATATGCCCGGCGATTTTCCCATCTTTGGCCAGGGTAGAGCTGACGGGTGTGCCCTGTGGCTTGTACGCTGCTTGCTTGACCGGCGTGTGAAGAGTTGAGGACGCGCTGGACTGAGCTTGACTCTCCAACATGTGTTTCGCCGTTATCTGATTGACCGTAGGTTTGTCTCGTTGCTGATGAGACATCATCGCCAGCGAACTACTGGTGCCATCCTCGTAATACGCTGCTATATGTTGGTCAATGGTAACGGTATTGTTCGAGAGGTTATCGGTAGACAAGCCGGGGAATAAATTGAGCGGTTCATAATAGACAACCGACTCCAGGCCATAGGTTTTGCCATCCTTGGCCCAGTGCGGTTTGACACTGGCTACTCGAAAAGCGTCTGTACTGGCGGAAATCAGACCACCGACGTCTTCGTAGGCAGCCGATGCGTAAACGATCAAACAGTAGGTGTAGAACTTCCTCTCCCAAGAGTCTGGATCCACCTTGCTGGCGCTGGAGAAAAAGCTCTCCAGATCGGACTTCCTGACCTTGTGCCGCGCATGAATGGCAGCACTCAACATGCCGGCCGCTTCGCACTCCTTGGCGATGCCCATGACGGTGACTTCGACAAGATAGTTTTTGAACGCTTCAGACACCATCGCCATATTTCACTCCTGTTGAAATAACGCACGTCGGGTGGACTGAAAATTGCGTTTCTTGCGCGGGGTAAAATCAGCTCATCCTGATCAAGATGGCCCGCTGAAAACGCAGACCATCAATATAGGTTCGATTAAACAAATCGCCAGTTTGTCGGTGCATGAGCAGCGGGTAGCGATCTCAGCCACCCCACGCCGGCGGCTGAGTTCAACTCAAGCACTAGGCCTTGAACCCGTCATTGAACCCGTGACTGTCACCGCCGCCGGTCCCGCGGTTGCGTGAACTGTCGATAAATCTTGAACCTGTAGAAGATCCCCCGTGAGAGCGAGCTTGCTCGCGAAAGCGGTGTGTCAGGTTGATTGATGGTGGCTGCCACACCGCTATCGCGAGCAGGCTCACTCCTACAGGGGATCTTCGGTGTGCCTGAAAAACTATCCGGTTTTTCTACTTGTCGCGCACAATCACAACCCCTTATAAGACTGCCATTACTTCCGATAACAAGAGGCTGTACCCATGAGCAACGCCTGGAACGAAGGTTATTTCACCGACGAAGGCTACACCTACAGCTATAGCCGGGAGATCAATCCGGTGTTCCTGCGTTACTGCCTGTTGTTGCGCGGTTTCGCCACGCTGGATAGCACCGATGGCGTTCACTGCGAGCTGGGCTTTGGTCAGGGCGTGTCGGTCAACATCCACGCCACGGCCAATCCGGGTGGGTTTGTCGGCACGGATTTCCACCCGGGCATGGCCGCCCATGCCATCGACCTCGCGGCCGCCGCCAACAATGGCGCCCGCCTCTATGACGACAGCTTCGAGCAGCTATTGGCGCGTACCGATTTGCCACAGTTCGACAGCATCAGCCTGCACGGCATCTGGACCTGGGTCAGCCGCGACAACCAGAAACTGATTGTCGAATTCGCCCGCCGCCACCTCAAGCCGGGCGGCATGCTCTACGTCAGCTATAACTGCTTCCCGGGCTGGTCGCCCTCGGCGCCGCTGCGCAATCTATTCAGCCTGCACGACCGGTTCGCCAACGCCTCGTCGCGCTCCGATCAGCGCATCGACGCCGCGCTGCAATTTTCCGAAGCGCTGCTGGCGGCCAATCCCAAATACGCCGCCGCGGCGCCGAGTCTCGGCGCGCGCTTGCAGAGCATCAAAGGCCAGGACCGTCACTACGTCGCCCACGAATATTTCAATCGCGACTGGAACTGCATGTATTTCGCCGACATGGTCGACGCGCTGGCTCCGGCCAAGCTTGATTACGCCACCACGGCCGTGCCGCTGGACTCAGTCGACCCGCTGAACCTGAGCGCCGAAGGCATGGATTTCCTGGAAACCATTGAACACCCGATCATGCGCGAACAGGCGCGTGACTATTTCGTCAATCAGCACTTCCGCCGCGATCTGTACGTGCGTGGCGCGACCCGGCTGTCCGCTGCCGAACGCCGCGCGAAGATGCTCCACACGCGTTTTGTGCTGCTGCAACCCTGGGAGACCGTAGCGGGTTCGGTCACCGGCCCTGCCGGCGAAGCGACGCTGCAACCAGAGATCTACGGCCCGGTACTCGATGCTCTGGCGGCACAGGCTTATGCCGCCAAATCGATGCGCCAATTGCTCACCGAAGCGGCTCCGCTGACTTACGACGACCTCGAACAAGCACTCGCCGTACTGATCGGCATGGGCGCTGTGGCGCCGTGCCAGAGCGAGGCCGCCGAGGCGCAGGTCAGCGGACGCTGCGCCGCGCTCAATCTGCAACTGTGCAAACGCTCACTCTACGCCGCCAACATCCAGACGCTGGCCAGCCCGGTCACGGGCGGTGGCGTGACCGTGAGCCGCTTCCAGCAACTGTTTCTGATCTCGATCAAGCAAGGCAAACAGCAGCCGGCCGAGTGGGCACAACTGGCTTGGAGTGTGATCAGCGAACAGGGTGAAGTACTCGTCAGCAACGGCCAGCCATTACTCACTGCGCAAGAAAATATCGCCGAACTGACCGCACAGGCGCAGGCGTTTGCCGAGCAATCGCTGGTGGTGCTCAAGGCGCTGAAAATCGCGTGATTGCCAGGTAGCCGGCAACTTGATGTGGGAGCGAGCCTGCTCGCGAAAGCGCTGGATCAGGCGCTGAATCCGCTGACTGACGAACAGCATTCGCGAGCAAGCTCGCTCCCACAGTGGCTCTTGAGCAGAGCTGCGCCAATAGTCTTTTTTCTTGAACTTACAGCCCTCTGCCGTCCGTCCAGACCCACCCGCAATAAAGGAAATTTCTGCTTCGCCCGCACCTCACAAACTATGCATGCGCTGACACCCGCAAGGGTGAATGCGCGATAGCCTGGTCTGAGGAAAATCTGCATGTTCATACATAACAAGCGACTTCAGTACACCGTACGCGTGGCCGAGCCCAACCCGGGCCTGGCGAATATACTGCTTGAACAATTCGGCGGTGCCAATGGCGAATTGGCGGCAGCGGCCCGTTACTTCACACAAGCCCTGGCCGAGGAAGACCCGGGACGAAAAGATCTTCTGCTGGACATAGCCACCGAGGAGTTGAGTCACCTGGAAGTGGTCGGCTCGATCATCGTGATGCTCAACAAGGGTGCCAAAGGTCAGATCGCCGAGGGCGTCCAGGAAGAAGGCGAGCTTTACCGTGCGCTCAACGGCGCCGGTAACGACTCGCATATCACCAGTCTGCTTTACGGTGCCGGCGCACCGCTAATCAATTCCGCAGGCGTGCCGTGGACAGCGGCGTACGTTGATTCAATCACTGAACCTACCGCCGACTTCCGCTCGAACATCGCAGCGGAAGCACGGGCAAAAATTCTCTATGAGCGTTTGATCAACATCACCGATGACCCGGGCGTGAAAGAGGCGCTGGGCTTTTTGATGACGCGCGAAATTGCGCATCAACAGTCGTTCGAGAAAGCGCTGCATGCGATCCAGCCCAACTTCCCGCAGGGCAAACTCGCCGGGATGCCTGAGTTCACTCACAAGTATTTCAACATGTCGGGCGAGCCAAACGTACGCGGGCCATGGAACAAGGGTGGCGCTTGGGAGTATGTGGAAAAACCGGAGCCAGCGGTCGATGGCGGCGATGGGCTGGCGACTGTCAGTCTCCCTGCACAGGACGCAGACGTCCTGGAAGCCATGAAGCTTCGCACGGCCTCTGATCCGCTTAGCGAGCCCGTTACCGGTGCTGACCTTGGGTCAGGTTATGTGCAAGGCAAAGATATTTGAATCCTGTCAGGCGGCCCCGCTTTCGGGGTCGCGACCTGCTTGAGGTGATCAATATGAAAAACAGCAAAGTCTCGACACTGACCTCACACCATTTTGAACAACTGTTGGAGCAAGCGTCCGCCGGTTTTGAGCTTGACTGCAAACAGGCCTGTCGCGGACTACGGGTCAGCATGGCGGTAAACGTGTTCGGAATGGGCACCCTGCTGCCGAATAATTTTGCCGATGAGGACACCGTCAGCAAACCAACGGAAAGATATGCGTCGATGTGAGGCTTGCGTCTGCGCCTGAAAAAGATGAACCCTCACCGGACATTCAGAACAGCACGGAGGCTGCTTCTCTCATAAATATTTCAATGGTCTTTGGCCCTACCCCCTCAAACTCGGCCAGACGTTTTTCCAGCGCCCGACGGTCAGCGCTCGCTGCCACAATGTTGCTCACTTTGCCGGCATACTCGGTGTTCAGCTTGTTTGCCAACGCGCGCAATCGCGACGCCGTGCTCTCGTCGTAACGCACGTAATGCGCCTGACCCAGCATCGAGACCAAATGACGGTGCGTGCAGTGCGCAAGCTTTTGCGGCGTATCTTTCTGATGCTGCTCTACTATGACCTGATACGCCCTGGCGGCAATCGCGCCCTGAATTCTTTTACCCATCAGAAAACTGGCGAGCAGCCATTTGAAGAGGCCGGTTTCGCTGGCCCCCAGAAGGTCAATGTTCAAGTCACGTGCAGTGATGATTTCGCTCACAAGGTTTCCTTCAAGCAGACCCGATTACCCATGTTGACACGGCAAGACTACGAACGATCCGCCGGCGGATCCCGCGCATGCCTCGAGCGATAAATTGAATCCCCAGTGGAAAACCGCGGTCATCATCTCAGGATGAAAGCGGACACGCATAAGGACCCTCATATGCTCGGTCGCACATCGCCCGAAAAGAAGGGGCATGACGCCGCAGAAACGGCCCCGATCAAAGCGGCAAGCGATATAGCCGCCTTTCGCCTCACGGTCATCTTCATGCTGACGGTCATTTTGGCCTTTCTGGGTGTGGAGGGATGGCGGACGTGGCGTGACTATCATGCGGCCTTCTCGTCGGCGCGCGATTCGGTCACGAACCTCGCGCGGGCCACAGCGCAGCATGCCGAGGACGCCATTCGCCAGGTGGACGTATTGACCGCCGCTTTAGGCGAGCGCGTAGAAGGCGATGGATTGCAAAACATCAATGCGCCCCGCATCCACAAGCTGCTGGTCCAGCAGGCCAAATTGATGCCGCAGTTGCATGGACTGTTTATTTACGGCCCGGACGGGCAATGGATAGTCACCGACAAGGAAATCATCCCGGATCCGGCAAACAACGCCGACCGCGATTACTTCCAGTATCACCGTACCCACACCGACCGAAATGTGCGTATTGGCGAGGTCGTCAAAAGCAAGTCCACCGACGACCTGATCATCCCGATCTCGCGCCGCTTGAATAACCCGGATGGCTCCTTCGCCGGCGTGTTGCTGGGGACCATCAAAGTCAGTTATTTCGTCGACTACTACGGTGATTTCAAGATCGACGACAAGGGCGCACTGGTCTTGGCGCTGCGCAGTGGAACAATCCTGGTACGCCGACCCTTTATCGCCTCGGTCATCGGCCAGAGCCTCGCGGACAGTGAAGTTTTCAAGAATTACCTGCCCGTTGCCAATGAAGGCATCGCCGAAGTCAGAGCCATCGTCGACGGCACGGAGCGTTTGTATGGTTACAGAGCATTGACCACGTACCCGCTGGTGGTTGAAACAGGGCTGTCGCGCGAATCCATCATCGCGCCCTGGCGCTGGGATCTGATCAAAACCGGGTTTGTGTTGTTGTCGGTGATTGCTGCGTTCAGCGTATTCGGACTGATCGTCTTGCGGCAGTTGCGCCAAAGAATGGTGATGGAGAAGGATTTGCGTCGTGCACACCAGGCCATGAAAGACATGGCATTGACCGACAGCCTCACCGGCCTGGCCAACCGGCGGCGTCTGGACACTGCTCTGGTTGACGAGATTCGTTTGGCCAGACGGCAAGGTTCGTCCATTTCGCTGATCATGATCGACGTTGATCACTTCAAGCTTTACAACGACACCTATGGGCATGCAGCGGGTGACGACTGTCTGAGCGCGGTGGGGATGGCGATTTCACAAGCGGTAAAGCGACCGGGTGATCTGGCGGTCAGGTATGGCGGGGAGGAGTTTTCCGTGTTGCTGCCCAATACCGATATCCGAGGCGCGGCGCTCGTTGCTCAGGAAATACTTGAGTCTATTCGCTCATTACGAATCGAACACACTGCCCATCCGCAAGGTCACGTCACGGCCAGCGCAGGTATCGCTGTTGGCAGGCCTGCCGAACATGACGTCACCCCCGCCAGCCTGATCGATTCCGCTGACAAGATGCTCTATGCCGCGAAGCAGAAAGGCAGGGATCGCTATTGCAGTGGCGGGGAGCGCAGCGGCCAATCCGTGACTGGCCAGCAATGCGATTGACAGTGCGGGTCAGTCCGTCCGAACAGCCACGTTGATATCCGTCAAACCGACCCGCTGAGCCTGCTCAAGAACCTGCTCCGGCGTCGAATCCGCCGTGGGCATGACCAGGCCGTTCTCCGCATCGCCCAAATGCAGTTCCAGCAGATGCATCGCTGCAGCGTGCGCGGACAGTTGCGCATCGTTGAGGTCGAGCAGATAAGTACGGGGTTCGCCGTTGAATCGGTAGTCGATGTGATAGGTAGGCATGCTGGTATCCGCGTGAGTGAAAGAGAGCAACTGATTATCCTGATGAACCGGTCAGGTTTTAGTTCAAACAAACGGCGATTTTGCTTTTCCAGGCAAACTTTTTGCGCAGCGGGGCGTCCTCTTCTTAACTCTCCATAACAGCTGATCACAGCTAAGGACTGGCAATGACCTTTTTCGTTTTCCTTCTGGCTTGCGCAGCAGCAGCGGCCACCGGTGTGATGTTCAAACCCGGCGCGTGGTACGAATCGCTGAACAAACCCTCCTTCACCCCACCCAACTGGGCATTTCCCGTGGCCTGGACAATCATCTACCTGTTGCTGGCCTGGGCCGGTTATCGCTTGAGCTTGATCCCCGGCAGTCAAACCGTGCTGGCCTTGTGGGCAGCGCAGATTGCGCTGAACACGTTGTGGACGCCGGTGTTTTTCGGCGCGCATCAAGTGCTGGCGGCGATGGTGATTCTGCTGGTGCTGTGGCTGGTGGTCGCGGCGATGGTGGTGTTGGCGCTGCAACTGGACGTGGTCACCGGGCTGATTTTGTTCCCGTACCTGGCGTGGCTGTGCGTCGCTGCGGCGTTGAACTTCTCGATCCTGATGAAGAATCGCACATGAGCGATTTCCCCTGGCCACACGGCACGCGCGAATTGGCGCAGGTGCGCGCCTTCAATAAAAAACTCGCCTGGCTGCCGCGCTTCAAGATCCGCAATCGCCTCACGCCACGGTTGATTCAGGCGTTGCTGCGGGTGAGTCAGGTCGGCCGCGCAGGCCAGTTGCGTCAGCATGGACTGACGGCTGAACGCAGGACGTTTGATTCAGTGCCCGTGCGGATTATTCGCCCCAGGGGCCAGGCCAAAGGCGTGGTCGTGGATTTCCATGGCGGCGGCTGGGTGGTCGGCAATGCGCAGATGAATGACAATTTCAACATCGCCATCGTCAATGCCTGCAACGTCGTGGTGGTGTCAGTAGACTATCGGCTGGCCGTGTCGACGCCGATCGAAGGATTGCTGGAAGACTGTCTGCGCGCCGCTCGCGGGATTTTGAGCGACGACGAATTGAGCGGATTGCCCGTCGTTGTCGTCGGCGAATCGGCGGGCGCACACCTGGCCGCCGCCACCCTGCTCGCCCTGAAAGCTTCGCCACCGCTGCTGCGACGAATCAGCGGCGCGCTGTTGTATTACGGCGTCTACGACCTGACCGGAACGCCCAGCGTGCGCACGGCGCCAGCGGACACGCTGGTGCTCGACGGCCCCGGGATGGTCGCGGCGTTGCGCCTGCTCACCCCGGACATGACGGACGAGCAGCGACGCCAGCCACCATTATCGCCGCTGTATGGCGACTTCAGCGGTTTGCCGCCAGCGCTGCTGTTTGCCGGCGAACTCGATCCGCTGCGTGATGACACCGTGCTGATTGCCGAGCGCTGGCGCCAGTCGGCGCCGGTCGAACTGCAGATGCTGCCGGAGTGTCCGCACGGGTTTATCCATTTCCCGACCGCCACTGCGCAGCACGTGCTGGCTTATAGCCGGGAGTGGATTTCGGCTCGCCTCACGACTGCCTCACAGCCTGCCTATACCTTCGCATTGCCCAGTGACACCATCGTGTAATAGCTCGCCGGCGTGGCATTTGCTCTGATTGCGCGTCCTTCTCAGACACAGACGCATCAGTCATAACACCGAAAAATGCCGGGAGTCGCCCATGAACAAGTTAACGACCGCCGCTGGCGCGCCAGTGGTCGACAACAACAATACGCAAACTGCCGGCCCAGGCGGCCCGGCACTGCTGCAAGATGTCTGGCTGCTGGAAAAGCTTGCGCATTTCGATCGGGAGGTTATTCCAGAGCGGCGCATGCATGCCAAGGGCTCAGGCGCTTTTGGCACGTTTACCGTCACCCACGATATCAGCCGTTACACCAAGGCCAAGGTGTTTTCCGGCGTGGGTAAACGCACCGACATTTTTGTACGCTTCTCGACCGTCGCCGGCGAGCGTGGCGCCGCTGATGCCGAGCGCGACATTCGCGGCTTTGCCATCAAGTTCTATACCGAGCAAGGCAATTGGGATCTGGTGGGCAACAACACTCCGGTATTCTTCTTGCGCGACCCGTTGAAGTTTCCTGACCTCAATCACGCGGTCAAACGCGACCCTCGCACCAACCTGCGCAGCGCCAGGAACAACTGGGATTTCTGGACGCTACTGCCCGAGGCGCTGCATCAAGTCACGATCGTCATGAGTGATCGTGGCCTGCCGCAGTCCTACCGCCACATGCACGGGTTCGGCAGCCACACCTACAGCTTCATTTCCCCGGTCAACGAACGCTTCTGGGTCAAGTTCACCTGGAAGACTCAGCAGGGAATCGCGAACCTGACCGATCAACAAGCCGCGACCCTCGTGGGCACTGATCGCGAAAGCGCCCAGCGGGACTTGTACACCAGCATCGAGCAAGGCCAGTTTCCACAATGGAAGCTATTTGTACAGGTCATGCCGGAGGCCGATGCTGCCACCTATCCAATCAATCCATTCGATTTGACCAAAGTCTGGCCGCACCAGGATTACCCGTTGCTCGAAGTCGGCCTGCTTGAACTCAACCGCAACCCGGACAATTACTTTGCCGATGTTGAACAGGCGGCGTTCAACCCGGCCAACGTCGTGCCCGGCATCAGTTTTTCGCCGGATAAAATGCTCCAGGCGCGTTTGTTTTCCTACGGTGATGCACAGCGCTATCGCGTCGGCGTCAATCACCACCAGATTGCGGTGAATGCGCCCCGCTGCCCGGTCAACAGTTTTCACCGCGACGGCCAGATGCGCACCGACGCCAACGCTGCCAGTACCCTCGGCTATGAGCCCAACAGCTATGGCGAATGGGTCGAGCAACCTGACTTTCGCGAGCCACCGCTGGCCCTGCACGGCAGCGCCGGGCATTGGAACCATCGCGAAGACACCGACTACTTTTCGCAACCGGGGGCACTGTTCCGCCTGATGAGTTCCGAGCAGCAAAACGCGCTATTCGACAACACCGCACGTGCGATCAAGGGCGCGTCGGCGCAGTCGATACAGCGCCATATCGAACACTGTACGCAGGCCGATCCGGCCTATGGCGCCGGTGTTGCCCTGGCAATTGAACGCTTGAGTTGAGCCCCCGCGTTAAGCGCAAGCAAAGCGAGAGGCGCGGCGCGGGGCCAGATTCCGAGGCCGCGGCTTTGATGGCTGACAGCGCTGATCAGGCTTGCGGGTCTGTCATGCAGACAGGTCCATTGAAATCAGCCCCGCCGCCGCATAGCTGCCGATCAATTCATCGAACAGCGCAATATCGCCTCGGCTCCGGGCGACCAACTGCGCGCCGGCCACCGCGGCGTAAATCGCCCGGGCGCGCGCCTTGCAGCGTTCTTCACTGGCCGACCCGGCCGCGGCCAGCACCTGCGTCAGCCATTCGATGTTGATTTCTGCGAACTTTTTCACCTGGTCTTTGACAGGCTCCGGCAGATCTTCGTACTCGGCGGCCATGAAGCTGACGAGGCACAGCCGATTACCGTTCTCCAGCGAGGTGCGAAAGATTGACGGGTACATCGCCAGGCAGCGTTGCGGCTCGGGATTGGCCTCTCGAATGTCGTGCAAAACCTTGGCCGCGTCCTGCCAGTAACGTTCGGCAACCGCCGCGCCGAGGTCGGCTTTGCTGCGAAAATGGTAGTAGATGCTGGCGTTCTTGATACCGACCACTGCGCCGATACTGCGAAAGTTGATGCCGTTGTAACCGTGAGTCTGCGCCGCTGTTTTCGCGGCATCGAGAATCGCTTCCCGGGCATTTTGGCTCATGTCTATGTCCTCGGTGATCCTCAATCAATGGGCGAAGTGTACCTTGCAAATGCAAGCCTGCCAATTGACAGGCAGGGGCTTGACACGATGCGAATCCGGTCGCAATCTTCGCCTACCAAATGACAGGCAGGTGTACCGAAATGACCGCTACTGCTTCGCAAAACAGTGTTCAATCCACTTCGATGTTGAAAATTTATGATTGGTACAACGGCCCCTACCCGGCCCGCGTGCGGATCGCTCTGGCAGAAAAATCGCTGTTGCCGCGCACCGAATTCGTTTCGGTGAATCTGTGGCGGGGTGAGCACAAAAAGCCGGAATTCTTGCGTTTGAATTACTCCGGTACGCTGCCAGTGCTGGAGCTTCAGGACGGCACGCTGATTGCCGAATGCACAGCCATCACCCAATACCTGGACGCACTCGATGGCAGCCCGACCCTCACTGGCCGCACGCCCGTGGAGAAGGGCTTGATCCAGATGATGACCAAGCGTGCGGAAATCGAGTTTCTAGATGCAGTGAGTGTGTACTTCCATCACGCAACACCAGGGCTCGGCCCAGAGGTCGAGCTGTACCAGAACGCCGAATGGGGCAATCGCATGCGCGACAAGGCTGTGCGGGGCATGCGCTATTTCGACGAGGTGTTGCGACGCCAGCCATTCGTGGCCGGCGACAGCTTCTCGATGGCGGACATTGCCGTGTTGGGCGGAATGATTTTTTCGGCGTTGGTGGAATTACCCGTGCCTGAAGAATGCTCGGCCCTGCGCGAGTGGCATGCGCGCATGCAAGAGCGGCCGAGTGTGCAGCAATGGCGGGCGATGGTAGAGCGCGGCGAGCCGCAAAGCTGAGAAACAAGAAAGGCGCCTTCATCGGCGCCTTTTTCGTGGTTAGCCCACCTTGATCACAATCTTGCCAAATGCGCCTTTGGCCAGATGCTCATAAGCTTCCCGAGCCTGCTCGAACGGATAGACCCGATCAATAACGGGACTGATGTTGTGTTCGGCAAGGAAGCGGTTCATCCGGTCGAACGAGGAGCGCGGCGCGACGGCGATACCGCGTATCGTGGTCTGGCGGAAGATCAGCGGCATCAGGTTCAGCTCAACCGTCTGCCCGGTCAGAAAACCGATCTGCGCGATGCGTCCGGACGCTTTGGTCGCCGCCACGGACTGATTGATGCCGTTGCCCCCGGCCACATCGAGCAGCAGATCCACACCCTTGCCCTCAGTGAGTTTCAGCACCTCGTCCGCCCAATTTGGCGTGGTCCTGTAGTTAATCCCGGCGACCGCCCCCAGCTGTTTTACGGCGCGCAGATTGTCATCGCTGCTCGACGTTGCGATGACTTTTGCCCCCAGCGCCGTAGCGATCTGCACGGCAAAAATCGATACGCCGCCGGTGCCCTGAACCAGCACGGTCTGGCCCGGTTGCACCGCGCCGAAATCGACCAGCGAGTACCACGCGGTGAGCGCGGCGATCGGCAGCGTGGCCGCCTCTTCATCGCTCATGTTGGCCGGCGCGCCGACGGCGCTGTCCTCATGAATGATCATGTACTCGGCCAGGCCGCCGGGCAGTGGCGAGCCGAAGCAGTAATCCGGCTCGTTCGGCCCCGGCTCGCCATCCAGCCAGCGCGAGTACAGATGCGAATTGACGCGATCGCCGATCTTGAAACGGCTGACGCCCTCGCCGATCGCCACCACCGTGCCGGCAGCATCGCTCACCGGAATCAGCGGTTTGGGAACCATGTGCGGTTCATAAATGCCATCGACGATGGCCTTGTCGCGAAAATTCAGCGAGACGGCGCCCACCTTCACCAGCAACTCGCCAGCCTTGGGCTGCGGGGTCGCCGCTTCTCCCAGTTGCAGATTGTCGAGTCCGAAATCTTTCAGTAACCACGCTTTCATGGCGAATCTCCAAATGCACGTCAATGACCGCAAACCACAGCGGGTTTGCCTTGAGGCACATGGTTCGCTTTTGCAGGCTGGCAATAAATGCCGAGAAAAAGACAGGATTGTTCTATCCTGAGGCAACAAACCTGCCTACCGGATCACCCATGGAATTACTCCAGTCAATGCGTCTGTTCGCCAGGCTGGCTGAGCTGGGCAGCTTTACCAAAGCCGCCGAGTCGCTGGACATCGGCCGCCCGCAAGTCACCCGCTACATCAAGGAGCTGGAAACGTCCCTGGGCGTGCGGCTATTTCAGCGCACCACGAGGAAAGTCGCCCTCACCGCTGAAGGCGAACAGTTCTACCAACGGGTACAAGAGATTCTCGCGGACATCACGGCGGCGACGTCCATGTTCGATCGCACCGGGGCAACGCTGACGGGGCGTCTTCGCATCGATATCCCCACGGCGTTCGCCCAGATGGATTTCATCAGCAGCCTGCGAACATTTACCGACAGCTACCCGGGCGTCAGCCTGGTGTTAGGCGTGACAGACCGGACGGTTGATCTGGTCGGCGAAGGCGTCGACTGTGCGCTGCGCATCGGTGAGCTGCCGGACTCGACCCTGATCGCCCGCCCGATCGCCATGGCCACCATGGTGACCTGCGCAGCGCCCGAATATCTGCGCGAACACGGCACGCCAGAGACCCTCGAAGATCTCGCCAGCCATCGCGGTGTTAACTTTCTGTCTGGCCAAAGCAACCGCACATTGCCCTGGCAGTTCTCGGTTGAGGGTGAACAGCGAACATTCGTCAGTCACACTGCAATCACTGTCACCGAGTCGAACGCCTACGTTCAGTGCGGCGTGTCGGGCTTTGGCATTATCCAGGCCCCGGGTATCGCAGTTGCCGAGCATCTGGCCAGCGGCGCCCTTGTGGAAATTCTCCAGGCCTTGCGGCCGGCACCGCGCCCGGTATCGCTGCTTTACCCCAGCCGCGCTCACTTGCCTGCGCAGGTGCAAGTGTTTATCGAATGGCTGCAGGTGCGATTTGCGCAGTTATACGCGGCGTGGGTGGTGGTTTAGATCTGGCTTTGCACCATGATCTGCACGCTTACGGCTTGACGCTGATCCCTCGAGCCGCGAAGACCTCACGGGCAGCGGCGATGCCGTTCAAGGCGCTGGGGAATCCCGCATAGACCGTCATTTGCAAGATCACATCAATCACTGCCTCGGGTTTGCACCCGACATTGAGCGCGCCGCCAATATGCACTTTGAGTTGTGGCTGTGCATTGCCCAGCGCGGTCAATGCCGCGACGGTCGCCAGCTCGCGAGTGCAGTAGTCGAGTCCGGGACGGGCGAATACATCGCCATAGGCAAAGCTCAGTATCCAGTCGGCCAGCTCGGGCGCCGTGTCCTTCAACGAGTCCACCACGGCCTGACCGGGTCCGCCGGTAATCTGCATCAGCGCGGCCTCTCCGCGCGCTCGACGATCAGTTGTCTCGATGGGCGCCGCGACGCTGGTAACGCTTGCGCCAATCAAAGTGGCGGACAGAAATTGAAGGAAACGCGGAAGCTTACGGATCATGGTGGTGCCCCTTTTGCTCGAGTTGGTGGTAGATCTGAATCTTGTTATCCAAAACGTCGAGGGACTGGCTCAACTCGCGGATCTGCGCTTCGACGTCGCGGCGATGCCGTTCCAGCAGCGCTCGTCGTTGTGCCAGGGTCGCGTCGCCCAACCGGCGCAGCTCGGCGTAACAGAGCATTTGCTGGATCGGCATTCCCGTGGCCTTCAGCCGCAGCAGAAACTCGGCCCAAAGCACGTCCTTCTCGGCATAGACCCTATGGCCATTCCCTGCGCGAACAACCGCGTCGAACAGCCCGATCCGTTCGTAGTACCTGATCGTGTGCGGGCTTAAATCAAGGCGCCTGGACAATTGTGAAATGGTCAGATTTGGATTCATGGGGATCACCGTAAATGTTTGAGTGCACTCTAAGTCAAGCGAATGTGTAGGCGTTTTGCAGCGCGCCTAAGGTAGCTCGCCAAGCCGCCATTGATACGAGGCGCCGCCGCACCGGATGAAAGACGAGGTCAGTGCTGATTGCGCCAGAACCACTGAAAAAATGTGCCGGGTTTTCGGTGCATAACACTAAGTCATACGATCTCTACGTTTTAATCCAGGCCTGGAAAATTATTTTCGCACCCAGTTTAGGGCGATTCGCATCCCCGACGCTCTTGCCCGATGTAACCGTATACGGTACAAAACGACCAAGTTGTACGATGACATAATAAAAATTCCTGCACCGCCAGAACGGCGTTGCACTGTTCGAGACCTGCCATGTCCAGCCCTGCCCCTGCTCACACCGTAGCGCCGCCCTTCCCCCGCCATCTCGCCGTGATCATTCTGTTGTGCATGGGCTGTGCGTTCGCCGGCAACCATGTGGCGGCACGGGTTGCTTTCGATGATGGTGCCGGAGTGTTGCTGGCGATTCTGATGCGCTCTGGCGGAACGTTGCTGGTGCTCGCTGGCCTGGTGCTGTGGCAAAGACAAAGTCTGCGTCTGCCTGCCGGCGCCTGGCGCTGGCAGCTACTGCTGGGCCTGTTGATTACCGCGCAGAGCCTGTGCCTGTACTCGGCCGTCGCACGGGTCCCCGTGGCGCTGGCGCTGTTGGTTGCCAACGTGTTTCCTATCCTGCTGGCGCTGCTGACCTGGACGCTGGGTGGACCGCGGCCGACCGCACGCACCGCCATGTTGATGGGGCTGATTCTGGTCGGGCTGGTGTTTGTGCTCGATGTCCCCGGGCGCCTTGCGACCACAACCCACGTCGGCCCGCAGTGGTGGCTGGGCGTCGGACTTGCCTTCTGCGCCGCCAGCGTGTTCGCTTGCGCGCTGTGGATCACCGATCACAAGTTGTCTCAAGTGCGCGGCTCGGCGCGCAGTCTGCTGACGATTTTTATCGTCTTCACCAGCGTCAATCTGGCGGGACTGACCGGCGCCCTCCCCGGCGGACTGAACCTGCCCGCCACCTCAACCGGATGGCTGGCCCTCGCCACGCTGGTGGTGCTGTACGGCACCGGTTTTATCGTGCTGTTCATTTCAGTGCCGCGACTGGACATGCCTCGCAACGCACCGGTCATGAACATCGAGCCGCTGGCGACGTTGGTGATGGGCTGGATCGTGCTGGATCAAATGCTTGGCACGGTGCAGATTCTCGGCGGGCTGATTGTGGTTACCGGGATTGTTTTGCTGACGTATCGCAAATCGGCGATCAAGGCTGATGATCTCGCTCAGCAACGAAAAAACTAGTCCGGCAACCTACCGCGCTGCCCACAACGATTGAGTGCCGTGCAGTGCCGGTGACGATTTCGGCACCACCTGTAGCTCGATCGGCGTACCGAGAAACGCCTGACAACGCGAACGCAACCAGCGCTGGCCGGCATCGTTGTGTGCCGTCCCGCGCCAGGCCATGGACAGGTTCTGCGTCGGCAGCGGCAAGGGGACGGCCTCGGCCCGGATGCCCTGGGCCAACGCCATCGCTCTGGCAACATAGTCGGGAACGATGGCGAGCATTTCGCTCTGCGCCAAGAGCCTCGGCAGCGCGCTGAACTGCGGTACCGCCAACACCACTTTGCGCCGCCGCCCCAACAGACTTAACGCCTGATCGGTATCGTCAGCGGCATTGCCCATCGGGGACACAACGATATGCGGACGTGTACAGAACTCCTCCAACGTTACCGAGCCGGCGCAATTATCGGCACGCAAAAGCATCGGCCGGACGACACGCAGACTCTTGCGCCGCGCACTCGCCGGCAGGTCGAGCATATGACTGATGCCGAGGGAAATTTCCCCATTGAACAGGCGTTGCGACATTTGCTGCTGATCGACGCGCAGCACCACCAGTGAGATGTTCGGCGCCTCTTCCCGCAGGTGCCGGAGCAAGCGCGGCAACAACGCGTATTCGACGTCATCAGACAGCCCCACCTGAAACGTCGCCTCGCTGGCGCCCGGTTCAAATGATTGGCAACGGCTCACTGCCGCGGCAATGCCGTCCAGCGCCGGGGTCAGATTGATGAATATTTCCTCCGCCCGCGCCGTCGGCTCCATGACTCTGCCGGCACGAATGAACAACGGATCATCGAACAACTGGCGCAAGCGTCCCAGCGCGGCGCTGATCGCCGGTTGGCCAAGGAACAGCTTTTCGCCGACGCGGCCAACATGACGCTCGTGCATCATCGTTTCAAATACCACCAGCAGATGAATGTCGACGCGACGCAGATCATTTCTGTTCATGGACTTCACCACCCGGCACGCAGCCTTTGAGTTCAACAGACAGCAGCACCTAGATTACGGCCCCGGTTGCCAAGCGTCTTTGGTACATCGGGACAGGGCGATCATGCGTTAGGTGAAGGCTTCTATACGTGAGTATGAAGTCGAAAAAAACGCGTGTGGACCCGCTAGCGAACTCGTTCATGCGTTGTATCGGCATGCGTCAATGGCGGTTTTTCCGGGTTTTTTGTCCTAGCCGATGACCTCGTCGGGCAACTAGGATGCTGAACCGATTATTGGCTCCCGAACGAACAACACCCATCCGCCCGCATGATTGCACCCCGACGATCGCTTGCTCTGCCCTGCCCGTTCGCTGGCGGTCGACAGGGCGCGCGCCAGCGCCTTTGGTCAGGGGCCAACTGGCCCGTTGCGGGATCAGCGCTAGAATCGAGCTGGCGATTTTTGCTGTCGATTCGGTATTGCCAGGCCCGGTCAGTCAAAACCTTGGGAACAACAGCAATGAACAATCATCCCGTGCATAACAGCAATCCAGGCGAGCCCGTGGTTTTCATTGTCGACGACGATGCCGGGCTGCGCGAATCCCTTGGCAGCCTGTTGCGCTCGATCGGCCTGCGGGTCGAGCTCTTCGCTTCAGTCGCTGAATTCATGAATCACCCGCGCCCCGATACCGTCAGTTGCCTGGTGCTCGATGTGCGCCTGCAAGGCAGCAGTGGCCTGGATTTCCAGAGTGAGCTGGCGGCCGCCGGCATCAATGTACCGATTGTGTTCATCACCGGACATGGCGATATAGCCATGACGGTGCGCGCGATGAAGGCCGGTGCCGTGGACTTTCTGACCAAACCGTTTCGCGAGCAAGATCTGATCGACGCCGTGTGCGCCGCGCATACCCGGGACAAGCAACGGCGCGAGTCCGGGCGACATGCCGAGGAGCTACGTGCGCGCCATGCCACGTTGACGCCCCGCGAGCAGACGGTCATGGCGCTGGCGGCTTCGGGCTTGATGAACAAGCAGATCGCCGGGGAGATCGGCCTCAGTGAGATCACGGTGAAAATCCACCGCGGCCAGGCCATGCGCAAGATGGGCGCGCGCTCCTTTGCCGATCTGGTGCGCATGGCGGAGGCCATCGCCGCGCAGTCGGCCAATCGCTGACCGCGCCGGCCCGGGCGGTGTGGCGAGGTCGCACCGCCCGCGGCTAATACCTGGGTATAGCCCCGTTATACCTAGTCATACGCGCGTTGACCCAATGTAGCGGTGCCCGACTTCAAGGCGTTGCCCTACCATCATTACCCATAACAAAAGCGGCCCAGGTGGGGCTTATGCATCATTACGCAAGTGGCAATACAGCCGCCTCCCGAGAGCAGCGCTACACATTTACTTCTGCGTCATTCTGCCCGTCACCCAAGTTTGCCCGGCATCCGCCACAGGTTGCGCGATGCCGTCCGATAGCAAAAAACCGGAATAACAAATGTCTATCTTCAAACGTCGCGCACAGTTTTTTTGTTCAGACGCCGTTGCCTGGCTGGCGGCCATTGCCGTGGGCAGCATGATTTTCACCACCAACTCATACCTCGACCTCGATGTCGCGCCGACGCTGTTCTACATCACCCTGGTCTTCATGTCGGCGAATTTCTTTCCGGTGCCGTTGTTTATCGCTGTGGCCGTAGGGTGCGTCATCATTCTGACCGCCAGTTTCATTGCTGACGCAGGCTACCGCGACCACCGCTTGATCGCCGCTTTTGTCCGGTGCCTGATCGCCCTGACCACCATTAGTCTGCTGGCGCTGCGCAGCAAACGGGCCACTGAAACGCTACGCCGCAAAGAGGCATTTTTCATGGGTGCACAGAAGCTCAGTCATACCGGCAGCGTGGTTTTCACCGTCGGCGCCGAGCGCAAATTCAACGTGTCGTGGTCGGACGAATCGTCTCGCATCTTCGAATACCCGCCCCTGCTTACGCCCACGCTTGCGTTGATCAAGGCCAGGACTCACCCCGATGACCTGGCGCTCATCGACGGTGTCCTGCGGCAGGCGGCGGAACACCGGGAGCTGATCGAGCTCGAGCATCGACTGGTGATGCCCGACGGCCGGATCAAGCACGTACAAATGATTGCCAGTCCGTTGATCAAACAGGGTGGCCGTAGCGAATACGTCGGCGCCTTGATGGATGTCACGGCCGCCAGGCAAGCCGAAGAAGCGCTGTTCCATTCCCAGGCAACCCTGGCCCATGTCACACGGTTGAGTTCCATGGGCGAGTTGGCCGCCTCGATCGCTCATGAAATCAATCAGCCGCTGGCCGCCGTGATCACCAGCGGCGAGTCGTGCAAACGCTGGATCAACCGGCCCGAGCCTAACCTGGAAGAAGCGCGGCGCTCGCTGGACCGGGTCATCCAGAACTCTGCGCGCGTGTCCGACGTGATCACTTGCATCCGCGCTCTGTCGCGGCACAGCGAAGTACAACGCAATGTCGAACGCTTCGACGACATCGTCAAAGACTCGTTGACGCTCATGCAGCATGACATCGCGCTGCACGAGGTGCGCCCACACGCACAACTCGAAGCACCCGGCGCATTGATAAAAGGCGATCGGGTACAGCTGCAACAAGTGATCATCAATCTGATCATCAATGCCTGCCAGGCCATGGCCAATGTGCACGACCGACCGCGTATGTTGCGCATCAGCACCTCGCTGCAACACAACGAAACCGTGCTCGAAATTGCCGACTCCGGCAGCGGCATCGCCGAAGATATTCTTCCTTCGTTGTTCGACCCCTTCTTCACCACCAAACCCAAGGGCCTGGGCATGGGCTTGTCGATCTGTCGTTCAATCATCGAGTTCCACGGTGGGCGTATCTGGGTGGAGAGCACCGAAGGGGTCGGCACGCAGTTTCGCTTCGCGATACCCACGCATGGCCTGCGACACGAGCAATGAATATTTCTACCCCGCCAGGCGAATACGAGGGCTTCGAGCTGTGACTACCTCATACAACCCATCACAGGCAGTACCGGGCAAACCGCGCAGCGTCATTTTTGTCGCCTATGCGCAGATGGGCCTGCTTGACCTGACCGGCGCCCAGACCGTTTTCTGGGCCGCAACCCGTAGCCTGGCTGACCTCGGCCTGCCCGGTTACACCTTGCATACCGCCAGCCTGCAAGGGGGGCCGGTACGCACCGCGGAAGGTCTGGTGGTGCAAACGGTGCGCCTGGATGATCTGGCGCGGGGGCCGATGCATACGCTGATCGTTCCTGGCTCGCCGCACATTCGCCAGGCATTGGTCGACAGTTCGCCGCTGGTGGAATGGCTGCGCAAGGCTTCTTCTCTCGCCAGTCGCACCACCTCCGTCTGCAGCGGTGCGTTTTTCCTTGCCCGGGCCGGTTTGCTGGACGGCCTGCGCGCAGCGACTCACTGGGCCATGGCAGATCAGTTCGAGCGCCTGTTCCCGCGCGTCGAGCTGGATCGCGAAGCCATCTTCGTCGAGCAGGACCCGCTATGGACTTCGGCTGGCGTCAGCGCGGGAATCGATCTGTCCCTGGCCTTGGTCGAGGCGGACAACGGCCGCGAGGTGGCCATGCAGGTGGCGCGGCGCATGGTGGTGTACTACCGACGCCCGGACAATCAGGAGCAATGGAGCCCGTTGTTGCAATCGCAGTATGGGACACAATAACTGCGCGCCCATACTCTGGTATGACGGGCCTGACCCCATGTGCTACCCCACCGTCTTCAGGTACGAATGTCATCGACGGTGCCTCGACTTAAGCTGGTCATCTCTTACGAAGCCACGTATCGCGCCTGCGCGCCAGCCTGAGACGGTTGCCATGAACGCTACTCAAACGCTCTATAAAGTCAGTCATCCGTTACGCATCAGCCGCTACGGTGCGCATACCTCCTTATCCACTGTCGAGCGCATTGAGGCCATTGATGCGCTCATGCAAATGCTCGGTACGACGCTGAGCATCCAGGCGCAGCTCGATTACCTGGAGCAAACACTTCGCAACGTCAGTTTCCTGCCAATACGGCAGCTGTTTCGCCGGCTGGCCCGCACCACGGCTGACTACGCGGGGTTCCTCGCCACCGGCATCGCTGACTTGGGCGGCTACGCTGAACCCGCAAGCCTCTACCGCCTCAACGATGTCGCACAGAGCCTGGGGTTTGCCGATTGCCTGATTGGCATTCATGACGGCATGCGTCGGCTACGGACAGCCGATGCCGTTTTACGTGAATATCAAGAAAGTGCGGACGCCAACAAAGACTCTGCCAGTAAACGGTTCTTTGAAGAGTGCTTGCGGCGCAATGCGCAACTGCTCTGGCAGATCAACAATAACTTGCCCCATGAATAATCAGGGTAAAAACGCCAGGTTTCCCATGTTTGATTCGGCCATTATTTCTGTCGTTGATGACGACGAGCTTATTCTTGTATCACTGAAAAGCTTATTGCGTTCTTGTGGTTATACGGTGAAAACCTATAACAGCGCGCTGGCGTTTTTGCGGTCCGATGATCCGCAGAACAGCGATTTCCTGGTATCGGATATTCAAATGCCCGGCATGTGCGGAGTGGAGTTATACGAGGCACTGGCGGCCAGGAATATCCATATCCCTACGCTGTTCATCACGGGCAAACCCGGGCTGCCACCACAGTTCAGTGTCAAGGTCAGAAAGCCGGAAGGGTATTTTTCCAAACCGTTCGATACCCAGGCACTTCTGACGTGTATCGAACGAGCGTTGCAGCGTCGGCGCTGACCGCGCAGACCCGTTCTTTGCCCGACAGCTGCGACACACTGCATGCATTTGACTTGCCTTGAGCAACGATCAAAATTTTGCAGTGTGCCGCAGCCGCTACAGCATGTGCAGGGGCAAATCAGTAATCCCAGAACGCCGCGATCCAGCGGAACGCCTCGCCATCGACGGCCACGCGGCCCACCGAGGGGAACGGCAGGTGGGTGGCGACAAACCATTCGCCGCTGGCGGCCGCCTCGCGCATCAGGCGCATGCGGACACGGACCGATTCCTCAGGATCATGCTCAAAGCCGTTGTGCCAGTCGGGATGTTCGAAGGCCACTGGAAACAGCGCATCGCCGGCGAAGGTCAAACGCTCGCCACCAGAGTTCACGTAGACCACACTATGCCCGGGTGTATGGCCACCGGTGAGTTTCACCACCACGCCCGGTGCCACCTGATACTCGTCGTCAAATGTGCGCACCTTGCTGCGGTAGGTATCGATGAACTGCCTGGCGGTGGCGCGCAATACGTCAGGCACGGGCGATGGCATGACTGTCTGGGTGAAATCCGGCGTCTCCCAAAACGCCACTTCAGTGGCTGAAACGTGAATGCGCACGTCTGCACGCAGGCGGTTTTTTACTTCATCGACGAGCAATCCGCCGACATGATCCATGTGCATGTGAGTGACCACCACGTCCGTCACCGATCCAAGATCAATGCCGGCCGCTTCCAGGCGCTTGGGCAATTGCCCGGCCCGGGGAAAGCCTGGGAACTGCCCGCCCAGCCCGGCGTCGACGAGGATGATCTGCTCGCCACTGCGCACCACCAGGACATTCAGGGCCCAGTCGAATGCGTCGGGGCCCAGGTACATATCCTTGAACCAGGCGGCGCGGGCCGCCGGGTCGGCGTTGGTGGACATGGTCGACGTGGGCAGCGGCAGCACGCCGTCGCTGATCACCACCACGTCGATGTCGCCCACCCGCAGTGCATAGCGTGAAGGCACCAGTTCCTGCACACCGCCGAAGGTAGATGCCGTTGGCTGGCGAGACGCGGCCTGTTGCTCACTGCCTTGCTGATAGGCAACGGAATGGTTCAGATACGTTGACATGGTCGCACTCCTTTGTACTGATACGGAAAACCATCGGGCCAATGCCTGTCTGGAGAGAGCGTTTATCAACGCTCCTTGCCGAAGAGTGTGCGCCGCGACCACACCCGCAAAAATCATACGCGGGTATAAGAATAAAGCCTGTTTAGTGGATTGAACCGATATCGAGGCGGCGGCGAACCATACCAATGTATAAGTGCCACCCCCTGCACTCACCGCAGTGAGAAACCTGGCCGCTACATCGGACCGTTACTGTGACTTTATACTTGAGCATAGGTCCTTAACACCTATGAACGCCCTGCCCACCCCATTGCATAAGCGCCTGAAGTTGTCAGCACTATAAAATTGCAAGTGCTGTTGAACATCACCATTTCACAGGATGGGTAAATCAATGAAACTTGCAAACTTACTGTTCAGTTGCGCCTTAATGACCGCCATCGGTGCTCAGCCATCGTTCACCTACGCCGCCGAAGTGCGCAGCGGCGGTCGCGCAGAAGGCGACCGAGACGCGTCGGCGCCATTGCTTCAAAACACGCTTCACAAGGCCCGAGAACAGAGCATCGCCGCCGACGGGTCTGATCGAACCCCGCAGAACCGGGTCGCCGAAGGGGGTGCCGATCGCCTGCACGAACGCCAACTGGCCGCCGACGGTGCGAATCATCTCAAGCAGAACCGGATTGCTGAAGGGGGCTCGGATCGCTTGCTGGAAAGACGTGTAGCGGACAACGGCAACAGCACTGCCTATCGGGCCGTGCCTGGTTTCTGCATGGCCTGTCGTTGAAGGCCCGCCCTCTCCCTGACGCTCGCTGCGTATTTGCATCGTCAGGATGAGGGCGCTCTTACCGCCGCGGCTGCGGCTGGCGCACAGGGAACTTATGACTTATAACCGTCAATCCGGCAAACCCACGCACCCGTGCCCTTGTTCGCCAGCCGTGACGACAACAGAGCCCTGACGCCGCCATGAATTCGATGCTGCCCGACACTCCCTCGCTCAACGCTCTGCGCACGCAACCGCGCACCTTGTTGTTTCTGGCGTATCCGCGAATGGGTCTGCTGGACCTGACCGGTGCACAGACTGTGTTCTGGTCTGCCTCCAAAGCCCTGGCGCTGCGCGGTCTGCCGGGATACAGCATGCACACGGCCAGTGTGCAGGGCGGATTGATCGCCACCGCCGAAGGCCTGTCGGTCCAGACCACCTCATTGAGCCAGCTCAACGATGTGAGCATTGATACGTTGCTCGTGCCCGGCGCGCCGGATATTCGTCAGGCGTTGATAGACAATCGCGCGCTGGTTGGCTGGTTGCGTCAGGCAGCGCCCAAGGCCAAGCGCGTCGCCTCGGTTTGCAGCGGTACGTTTCTGCTGGCTGAGGCCGGCTTGCTCAACGGTTTGCGGGCGACCACACACTGGGCAATGTGCGACACGCTCAAGAGCGGTTTCCCGACGGTCAATGTCGACCTCGACGCGATCTTCATCCAGCAAGGCACGCTGTGGACATCGGCAGGCGTGACCACCGGCATCGACATGGCACTGGCGCTGGTCGAAGCCGATTGCGGCCGCGACATTGCCCTGGAAGTTGCGCGTGAGCTGGTGGTATTTCTCAAACGGCCCGGCGGTCAGGCGCAATTCAGCCAGTTGCTGCAATCGCAGACCGACGACCGTGGCGGCTTCGACGACTTGCACCTGTGGCTGAGCGACAACCTCGGCGACAGCCGCCTGACAGTCGAAGCGATGGCCCGCCAGGCGCAAATGAGCACCCGCAACTTCGCCCGCGTCTACAAGCACAAGGTCGGTCGGACACCCGCGAAAGCCCTGGAACTGTTTCGCCTTGAAGCGGCGCGACGCTTGCTCGAAGACTCGCAGCGCAACATCGATCAGATCGCGCAGCTGTGCGGCTTCGGGGATGAAGACCGCATGCGCTATGCCTTCCAGCGTCACCTCTCGATCACGCCGCGCGAATACCGCAGTCGATTCTCACGCTGACGACTTGCCGCCCGCCACGGGTACTTGGTTAAAGCTCAAACGAATTTCTATACACACGTATAAGTACGCCGCCCGCGTGAGCGGCGTATCTTGCCGACATGGCGGGCGTCCTTGCTGGGCTACCCGCAAGAGCCCAGGGAAAGAAATGGCCCACACTGCTGTTGTTTCGGTTGTCGATGACGACGAGTCCGTGCGCCTGGCACTAGACAGTCTGCTGCGGTCCAACGGCTACACCGTGCAACTGTTCGCCACAGCCGAAGCGTTTCTGGCGTGCCCCGCCGCGCACAACACCCGCTGCCTGATCTCGGACATCCAGATGCCGGGTCTGTCCGGGATAGAAATGCATGACCTGCTCTGCGCTCAAGGAGCGCGCATTCCGATCATATTCATTACCGGCTACCAAGGATCTCCTCCCCAGGTCAGCGCGCAATCAACTGCACCGGTGGCCTACTTTCCCAAGCCCTTCCCCTGCGGCGAACTGCTGAAGTGCATCGACGCCATCGTCAACCGGCCCGACTGACTCGCGCCAAGGGTTGCGCCTATACCCACGTATACCCGCCTCACACTTAGGCATGTCGCCGCTGACCCTATGTAGAAGTGTCGCTCGCGTCCTTCCCCGATAGCATCATCTGCAGCGAATCGAACCGCCATGGTTGATTGCAGCCAGGACATCACACGGGGCCGCACGACGGTCCGGCGCGAACCGACAGCCCCCATAAACGATTCATTTTTTGTTCAGGAGTCATCCGATGAAACAGCACATTCTGGTTATTGGCGCAGGGTTTGGTGGCGTCTGGAGCGCCCTGGGCGCCGCCCGTCTGTTGGACCAGCATGACCGTAACGACGTGCAGATCAGCGTCCTCGCCCCCCAGGCAGAACTGCGCATCCGTCCGCGTTTCTACGAGCCGGATGTGCACACCATGACGGCGCCGCTGGGTGATCTGTTCGAGGCAGTCGGGGTGAAATTCGTCAAAGGCGTTGCGGACAGCATCGACACCGAGAACAAGCGCGTCACCTACAGCGACACCTTCGGTTCGCAGGGTACGCTGAATTACGACCGTCTGGTGCTGGCTGCCGGCAGCCGCGTTATCCGGCCAGCGCTGGAAGGCGTGATCGAACACGCTTTCGATGTCGATCAGATTGAAGAAGCCGCGCGACTGGAAGCCCATATCAAGTCGTTGAAGAATGTGCCACCGAGTGCAGCGCGCAACACCGTCGTGGTCGCCGGCGGCGGGTTTACCGGGATCGAAACCGCGACTGAAATGCCGGCCCGCTTGCGCGCTGCATTGGGCGCCGACGCCGATATTCGGGTGATCGTGGTGGATCGCGCACCGCAGATCGCTGCATCCCTGGGCGATGGCATCCGCCCTGCTATTGTCGAAGCGTCGAAAGCACTGGGCGTGGAATGGATCGTCAACGCATCGGTCGCGTCGGTCGATGCCGGTGGCGTGACCCTCGCCGATGGTCAGCGCATCGAGGCCAGCACAGTGATCTGGACCGTCGGTTTCCGTGCCAGCCCGCTCACTGAACAAGTGGCCGGAACGCGCGACCTGCAAGGCCGGCTGCATGTTGACGGCAACCTGAGAGTGCGGGGACATGACCATGTCTTCGCAGCGGGCGATACCGCCTACGCCGCGACCGACACCCTCGGCAATTACGCGGCGATGTCCTGTCAGCACGCGATCAGCCTGGGCCGTTATGCCGGCAACAACGTCGCGGCCGACTTGCTGGGTGTCGAACCGATGACCTACAGCCAGCCCAAGTACGTGACCTGCCTTGACTTGGGGGCATGGGGCGCTGTGTACACCGAGGGTTGGGATCGCCAGTTGAAACTGATCGGGCCAGAAGCGAAGGAGCTCAAGACCCAGATCAATACGGTGTGGATCTACCCGCCCGCCGCTGATCGCGCTGCCGCGCTGGCTGCCGCCGACCCATCGATTCCCGTGGCATGAGCCGTTGGCAATGATCGACGTGTACGGCTTTTTCGACAATGCGCAGCGGTTGTTGAAGCTGTCGCATGTGTTGTTGATCGGCGGGCTGGTCATGCTGATCGTCGGGATTGTCTTCGCCTATTGGCTCGACGCGCATCTGCGCCTTGCGCAATTGGTGGGCGCGCATGCACTGACGATCCTCGGGCCGACGGCAATCAAAATCGGCTACGTCATGCGCTTGTTGAGCTGTAATCGGCTGCGCCTGGCAACCGGCTCCGCTGCCTGATCCGAAAGTTTCGTCCATGACCGGTACAGCGCTCTCCTTGTTGTGCCGGCACTTCCCAGACGCCCGCCATTGATGTTTTTGGCGGGCGTTTTTTTGCCTGTCAGAGTGGCTCTTCAGCGGGCAGCACGAACTGCACCACGGCGCCGCAAGGCCGGTTAGCGCAAGCCCAGAGCTGGCCGCCATGCACCTCGATGGTCGAACGGCAAATCGCCAGGCCCATGCCCAGCCCACTGGGTTTGGTGGTGTAGAACGGCGTAAACAGGTGCTCGCTGGACTGTGAGCCGAAACCCGGTCCGGAGTCGCTGACACTCACCCACACCTGCCCCGCCTCGTCGCGTTGCGTGCAGATGAGTAACTCGCGAGGGCCGCCCACCGTAGCGCTCATGGCTTCCAGTGCGTTCATTATGAGGTTGAGCACGACTTGCTGCAGTTCGACCCGGTCGCCATTGACCGCCGGCAGTTCGGCTAACATGTCGACGCGGATCGCGACCGCGGCCTTTTCGGCCTGACCGCGAATGATTTCGATGACTTCACCAATCACTTCATTGAGGTTCACCGACTCCCTGGGCTGTGGCGCCTTGCGAATGAGTCCGCGGATGCGCGCCAGCACTTCGCTGCCTCGATTGGCATCTTTGACGATGCGCTCCAGACACAGGCGTACCTCCTCGACATTCGCCGGCTGCGCCGTCAACCAGCGCACGGCCGCCTGTGCACTGGCCAACGTCGAGGCCAGCGGCTGGCTGACTTCATGGGCGATCGACGCGGCGAGCTGACCCATTGTGGCTACGCGACAGGCATGCGCCAGTTCTGCCTGAATCTCGCGATAACGCTGCTCGCTGTCGTGGTGTTGTGCTTCAGCCTGCTTGCGCTCGGTCAGGTCGAGGACGAACGCCACGCCTTTTAGTTGATCGCTTTCAAGCAAAGCAAGGCCGACAAGCACCGGCAAGCGACTGCCATCCTTACGCAAATATTGCTTTTCGAACGGCGCCGCGCGGCCCGTGGCAAACGCTTGCGCGAGCGCGCGCTCACTGACAGGCAAAAATTCCGGCGGGGTCATATCCCGCCAGCGCACCCGACCGCACAGCAAATCCTCGCGCTCGTAGCCAACCATGCGCAGAAACGCATCATTGGCTTCCACCACCTCACCCTGAGCCGACCAGAACAGAATACCGATGATATCGGCGTCGACGAGCCGACGGATCTTGGCCTCACGCAGCTGGACATCGCGGTACAGACGCGCGTTGACCAACGAAATCGCAGCCTGGGAAGCGACCAGCTTGAGCGCGGCGATTCGCGAGGCGCTGAATACCCGCGTGCTCAGGTTGTTTTCCAGGTACAGCGCCCCCATCAACTGCGCCTGATGCAGCAACGGCAGGCACAGCACCGACCGTGCGCGATGTTCGCGAACGTAAGGGTCGTCGGCGAACGGCGGTTCGCTCAAAGCATCATCGAGGAACAGGTTTTCCCGGGTCCGCAGCACATGAAAGAGGATTGACTGAGGCACCATGGCGGCGCTGACCGGCCCCTCGCGCAGGGACACTTGTGTAGTGTCATCATGGACCATTGCCTCGGCCGTGATACGTTGCTCGCCTGCCTCCAGCAGAATCAGTAAACCGCGCTCCGCGCCGGCCTGTTCGAGCGCGGTGCGCATGACCATTTCGATCAATTTCTCCAGCACGATTTCACTGGACGCCGCTTGCGATACCTTCAGCACCGTGGCCAGATCAAGACGTTCGACGGGTGTGGCAATCGTACTGGTAGGACCGGGCAACGTTTTTTCCGCACGCAGAAACGCATGGCTGGCCTCCAACTGCTCAACCTTGCCGTCGGCGCCCCAGCGCTGATAGGCATAACGAGCGTCTTGCAGGTACATCCGGGCGATCCTGGTCAGGCCACGTTCCGTATAAAAGCGTGACGCCAGTTCGTTGGCCAACGCTTCGATGTGCACAAAACCGCTGGCCTGCGCCAGATGGATGGCCTGTTCATAATGCTGTTCGGACTCCAGCGCGCGCCCTTCGAGGCGAGCCATTTCTCCCTCCAGGAGTGTGGCGTGGCTGGCGTAGTTCTGCTCGCACAGATCGGCCCATGTTCGCAGTTGTCGATAATGAGCCGCCACCCGTTCAAGTTCGGCTCTCGGCTCGCCGGCAGGCGCGCTGTTGCACTGAGCGGCCAGGGTCAGGGCGCTGTAGAACGCGTATTCAGCCTCTTCGATAAACAGGTGCGAGGCATGCAACAGTTGCTGCGCGGCTTGCCCTGCCCGCGCCGCGGCTTCGTAGTCGCCAGCAAGATAACGCGCCTGCAACGTGCGAATCGAGCGCCAGCAGGCCGAGACCAGCGACGTCGCGGTGCGGCGATGCCGTTTGCTGGGCGCCGTCGATCGTCCAGGTTCCAGGCTGCCGAAAAGTCGCGTCTGGCCACGCAGCATCTGAATAAACGCCAACTGCGTTTCGATGAAGTCGACACCTACGGCGAAGCCGATTTTGCGGGCGTAAACCAAGGCCTTTTCGGCCTCTGCCTGCACATCGGCCAAGGGCTCGCCAGTGGCCAGCATATTGGATACCAGACTGTTGCCGGCAAAGGCGCCTACCGGTAGATCACCGGTCCGGGTGGCAACCTCGAACACCTGACGTAGCGGCTCAACACAGGTACGCACCGGCTGCATCCAGCGCTGGGCAAACAACAGGAAAGCCAGTTGAGTGCGCGCCTGATAGCGCTCGAGTCCGCGCCGCTCCACCAGTCGACAACCCAGCTCGGCAAATGCCTGCCCGGCCGGATAGTCGGCAAAACGTCGACCGGCAATTCGTGACACGTTGGCATAGGCCACACACGACGCATCACTATTACCGAACTCGATGCTCAGGTTGATCGCCCTGCACATCGCCAACCCCGGCAGGTTGCCGTCCATATGCAACGCCGCCACGATCAGTTTGGTCAAGGCTTCCAGCGCCGCCAGGGCAATGGCGTCCTGCATGGGTGGCAGGTCGATCAAAGATTCGATGCTGCGGCTACCCAGTTGTCGGCTTATTCGCAGGAATTCGTCGCGCACCTCCTCGTCCGAGGGATGGGGCGACCATTCGATGCCCAGATGGCGCAGAAACGCCAGACACACCGTCACCGCGTTCTGGCTCTGATCCATAATCAGGTAGAGATCGACTTGCAGGCATGCCACCTGTGTTCGTTCCTCCACTGTCACGACGCGTTCGCACAGACGCTGCAGACGGGCTTCGGCGGCCAGCAGTTGCCGGGTCAGGAATTCGCACCAGGCCCGACCAAACTCAAGGGCGAAGATCAGCCCCCGATGCCGGCCCCAACAGGTTTCGTCGAGCAGATCAGCACCCTGGGTAAAGTACCTGAGCGCCGAGGCATACGCCGTCGAGGCTCTGGCGCGCTGGCCCGCCAGCAGGTTCAATTGCGCCAGTTGCTCGCGCTCCGACTGGCGAGCCATCAGCGGCGCACCGCGATTGAGCTGCCCGACAATCTCGAAAATCGTGTCGATGCATTCGTCCTTTGGCGCCTGATCAAGGAGTAAACGGCCGATCCGCAAATGCTTTTGCGCTCGCGCGTCCGGCGCGATCAACAGATAAGCCGCCTCCTGGATACGGTCGTGGGCAAAACCGTAGGAGTGGTCCTGGCGCGTGATCAATTCGTCACGGATAGCGGGCCAAAGTACCAGGTGAACCTGCGGCGCAGGCATCGCAAGCACGCACGACAAGGTGTCGACGTCCGCAGCGTCGCCCAGACATGCCAATTGCTGCAACGCTTGCTGCGTGCGCAGTGGCAGTTGCACCAACTTGCCCACCATCAGGTCGACAATGTTGTCGGTGTAGCCTTGAGCGTGAATAAGATCGGCATCCCAGCGCCAGCGTCTGCTCTCCTGGTCGAACGTGAGCAGACTTTCATCAACGAGGGTCTTGAGAAAGCGGATGACGAAAAACGGATTGCCGGCGGTTCTGTCCAGAATCAGCTGTGCAAGTGCCGCGACATACGCCCGGTCCGCTTGCATCGCATCGACGAGCAACGTCTCGACGTGTGCAATGGCCAGCGGTGCCAGACAAATTTCATGCACTGTGCCGCCCGCGGATTTGATCGACTGCAGCCTGGATATCAAGGGGTGCGAGGCGTCGACTTCATTGCTGCGATAGGCACCGATCAGCAAAAGATGATTCATCTTCGAACGAATCAACATTTCCTCGAGCAGATTGAGCGTTGCGGCATCCAGCCACTGCAGATCGTCGAGAAACAGTGCCAGCGGATGTTCCGCTCGGGCAAACACACCGATAAATCTGCTGAACACTTTCAGAAACCGTCGTTGCGCCAGGGCGGGCTCCAGATCGGCCAGCGCCGGGGGCTCACCAATGATCAATTTCAACTCCGGAATCAGGTCCGACATCAGCCGCGCATCGGCACCGAGCGCCGCCCGCAAAGCATCGCGCCAACCCACCATTTGCGCATCGCTCTTGCTCAGCAAGGTGCGCACCAGGCTCTGGAAGGCTTGTACCAATGTTGCGTAAGGCACGTCGCGTTTGTACTGATCGAACTTGCCGCTGGCAAACAGCCCCCTTGCCGGCACCAGCGCGCGATGCAATTCGTTGACCACAGAGGATTTGCCGATCCCTGAATATCCGCAGACCAACGCCAGTTCGGGCCGTCCATTGCCGGCCATGCGTGCGAACGCATTGACGAGACTCTCGACCTCTGACTCGCGTCCGTAGAGTTTCTCGGGAATCAACAAACGGCCGAATGTGCCTCGTTCATCCAGGGGAAATGCTTCGATGTGCTGTTGCCGTTGCCAGTGCGTCAAGCAGCGGCGCAGATCCTGTTCGACCCCCATCGCGGACTGGTAACGTTCTTCCGCGGTCTTGCCCAGCAACTTCATCACGATCTGCGAAAGCACTTGCGGCACGGTGGCGACCCGCGCGCTCGGCGACAGGGGTGTCCGGGCGATATGGCAATGCACCCATTCCATGGGATCAGCGGCGCTGAACGGCAGGGATCCGGTGAGCATTTGGTAGAGCGTGACCCCAAAGGCATAGAGGTCACTGCGCGAATCGACCGAGCGATTCATCCGCCCCGTCTGCTCCGGCGCCATGTACGCCAGAGTCCCGGCCAGGGTTTCAGGCGATTGCGCGACCTGCCGTTCGCGTGGCAAGCGCGAGGCCAGGCCGAAGCCGGTCAGACGCGCGTGGCCATCGACGCAATCGACGAGAATATGCGCAGGTTTGATGTCTTTGTGGATCAGGCCGCAGCCGTGCATCCTGGCCAGCGCCTCGGCAATGCTGATCGAGGCGCGCAGAAACGTCTCGACATCCATCGGGGCGCTGAGCAATTCGGCGAGCAACACGCCGCCGGGATCTTCGAACACCAGATGCACCCGGCCATTGTCGTGCAACAATTCCACAGGACGGATCGCCCATTGACTATCGAGTTCATCTTTCAATGAATACTCATGAGCCAGACGGTCCAGGCTTGAGCGACCAGGCTGTTCTGCCGCGGTTGACGCCACGAGAACCGCAACAGAACCATCCCCCGCCGCACGTCTGCCACGGCAGAGTACCCGCTCGGCGTCGTCCCATAGAATCTGCATGCCTTCGTTCATAGCGTTCGCAGCCATTGGTAAACGTTTGATCATCAGGCCCCGACAAGTGCCTGCCACTCGCCGACATTGCTAAACGTAGTCGAGAGAAACACAAAGAAGAAAATCGACTGAGAATCCTTGCAGTAAAACCGATGCGCGGCAATCAACCATAGGTGTTAGCGCAGGCACGCAATGCAAAGCGGAGAGGCATTTTGATCAGTGAGCCGTTATCGCATGGAGTCGTGGCAATCTATGGAACGTGGGACATGATTCAAATCCGCCACCCTGAACGCGCCGCTTCGAACAGTGAAAAGGCTCGACTCAAAAAACCGTTGAAGCGCGCAGCATCACGCCGCAGCCCTGTCTGTTGACCCCCAATCAGGCACAGATGAGCCATCTGCCCGACCAATTCTGCTTCACCTGGCAGATGGACGAAGCGGCGGCACGTCTGAATGGCGAAGTCCAATCGCCTCGCGTCGACGCGCTGCTGAAACTCGCTGACCAATGGATCGTGCAGCGACCAGGCGCGGATGGAAATTTCCCGCCCGGGTTGTTTCTCGGCGGCGATACTCAAGTAGCGTTTCAAGGTCTCGCCCGCGCTACGGCCGTGGGCTGCATAAGTGAGCATGCGCTGCGTGTAGTCTTCTTCCCAGGCGGTCAGCAAACTGCGAACAAAATCTTCGCGATTGCGGAAATGGTGATAGAACGATCCGCGGGTGACATTCAATCGGCGCGCCAGACTTTCGGCGGAAACGCCCATGTGCCCTGCGTGGTCGAGGGCCTCAAAACCCGCCGCGATCCAATGACTGCGCGTCAGTTTTTCCATCAGTCAGTGCGCTCCATGTTTAGCGCCATACAGGCTGTGTATGGCGGACAACCGATTGATACGCTGCGAACACCTGCAGAAATGGCCGTTGCGTTGTGCACGCCAGCACGTTTCATGGAGTTCGCCTTGAAGAAAATCGTTCTGGTTGCTTTCGACCAATTCACCGATATCGACTTGTTCCTGATGTGGGACATCTTAGGCCGCAACACGCAAGACTGGCACGTGCGGATATTAGCGGCCAGCGCGACCGTGCGATCGGCGCACGGCCTGCCGGTTTCAGTGCACGGTCCGCTTTGCGAGGCCAACAGTGCCGATGCGGTGTTGTTCGTCAGCGGCAAGGAAGGCATACCCGCGGCCCTGGTCGCCGCAGATTTCCTCCCCGCCTTTGCGCTTGACCCCAGCCGCCAGCGCATCGGCGCCGTCTGCGCCGGAGCTTTCATTCTCGAGCGGCTTGGGCTGCTCAGCGGACAAGCGACGACTCACCCGCAGGCACGATCGGGTTTGCAAGCGCTGGGACTTGAGTGTCTGGATCAGCCGCTTGTCTCTCAGGGGAACGTTGCGACCGCCGGCGGCTGTCTTGCGGCACTCTATCTGGTGGGATGGCTGGTGCAATCCTGGTTCGGTGTCGACAAGCGCCGCGCAACATTGCTTCCTGTTCTGCCAGCCGGGCAGCAAGAGCTCTATGATGCACTGATCGGGCTCAGTATCCGCCAGGCAGAAATTGGCGTTTCGGCAGCATCCCGTTGATCCCTCCCCGCTCAGCGAGGCTATGGACCTCATCGATGCGTGGGCATTCGTATGCGCACGACCGCCACATGGCATGCCTTTTCATTAGCCGGTAGAAACTCAGGAGAGATACCCGATGCCCCAGGAATTTGAGCCCGTTATGGCTGTGCCAGTCCCCTCGGGGTCCAGCGTCGCCCACTTTTACACGTCAATGAATCTGGCGGACGCTTTCGCGATTCGGCTCCCTGCGGGCACCTGCGGCGATGCGGATCTACTGGCCCGATTCATTCTTTCCAACCAGCCATCCTGGGTCGGATGGCTCATGCAAGTGCGAGACACCCTCGTGGGCTGTTTCGGTCTCAAGACAGCCAGGCAATTGGCAGCGCTGGCTGATCGGGTGGCTATCTTCAAGGTATACAGCACCAACCAGACTGAGATCGTGTTGGGAGAGGATGACAAGCACCTCGATTTTCGGATATCCATCCTGTGTTCTGCAGAGGCAGAGCCTGACGGCAGTCGCCGACTGGTTTTTTCAACGGTGGTCCAGTGCCACAACCGTCTGGGCCGGGCCTACATTTTCGTTATTGCCCCGTTTCACCGCTTGGTTGTCAGGGCCAGCCTGCGTCGTGCCGCGCGCCTCGGCTGGCCTCTGGCGACCTCTAGCTAAATGCAAGTGTGCATGCCCGCCGACGTTCTCGGACGCGGGCAAGTCGTCGACTCAAGAACGCCTCTGAATCCAGTGCCTGTATTGGCGAGTGCGACAGGCTGCCGCGAGCTGTTGCAGAACCAGCGCGCGTAACGGCGACACATTCGGATCGGGCTGTTTATTTCGACTCAGCCTGGTCAGTTGAAACTTGACGACCGCCATGTTTGCCAGCGAAGCGATGACTTTGTTTTTCCAGGTGATCGGCGGTAATTGCGGAGCGCTATTCTTGCCCGCCAGCCAGTCCCGCGGCAGGTCAGGATCAATCGCCAGCGCCGTTCCGATGCCCACCATGTCGACGCCGCTCTGGACGACCTGTTCGGCGATCGCACGTCGACGTATGCCGCCGGTGACCATAACCGGCATCGTCGCGACGGTGCGGATGTCACGGGCAAACTCGACGAAATAAGCCTCGCGCGCCAGGGTCCGGCCGTCACGCGCGTCGCCCTGCATGGCGGGTGCTTCGTAACTGCCGCCGGATAACTCGACCAGATCAACACCCAGATTGTTGAGCAGCAGCACCACTCGTCTGGCGTCGTCGGCGGTGAATCCGCCACGTTGAAAATCGGCAGAGTTGAGTTTGACGGCTACCGCAAATTCCCTCGAAACCACAGCCCTGACCGCTTTGACAATCTCGATCAGCAGACGCGCGCGGTTGTCCAGCGAGCCGCCCCACTCGTCGGTTCTGCGATTGGTCAGTGGCGACAGGAACTGGCTCAGCAAATAGCCATGAGCCGCATGAATTTCCACACCGGTGAATCCGGCTTGTTCGCCCAGGCGAGCGGTGTTGGCAAAACGCTGAATCACCTCTGCGATCACGCTTGCAGTCATCACCTGAGGCGTGGCGAAACGCTTGGACAGGTTGCCCAGCTCCAGCGCCACCGCCGACGGCGCCCAGGTCTGCTGGCCAAGATTGGCTTGCATCTGCCGTCCCGGGTGATTGATCTGCAACCAGAATTGCCCACCGCCGGATCGACCAATCCGCGCCCAGCGCTTGAACTTGTCCAGTTGCCGATCGTCCTCCAGCACCACGCCACCCGGTCCGGTCATGGCACGCCCATCGACCATCACGTTGCCGGTGATGAGCAGACCTGCGCCACCGTCGGCCCAGGCTTGATACAGGCGCATCAGTTGTGCCGAAGGCGCTTGCTCGGCGTCCGCCATGTTCTCTTCCATGGCGGCTTTGGCGATGCGGTTCTTGAGGGTCGAACCGTTGGGCAGTAGCAGCGTGTCGAACACATTCATGGGGCAGTCCTCAGTTGACGTCGGGGCAGCTTAAGATTGAAGTCAACTTTAAGGTCAATGGCTGTTTTTCCATGGCCGTGCGCTTTCGATATCGCCGAAAAAATCTGCGTTTGCAGGGATTGACCTTAAAGCGAGGTTTAAGGTGAGCATGCACGGACAGCAGGTTTTTACGGACTCCAGACGATGCTCAAAACCCTTGTTTCCTTTGCGTTGGTACTAATAGGCGGTGCTTTCATGACAGTTGCAAAGGCTGAGTCAATTGCTTCCCCCGTCGTTGCCACGAATCGCCAGATTCTGGTGATCATGACCAACCACTCGCGCTATCCCTCACGCAGCGATTCCACCGGGCTGTGGCTGACCGAGCTGACCCACTTCACCGAGACCGTGGAAGCGGCCGGCTATACCACGGTGTTTGCCAGCCCCAAAGGCGGCGCGGTGCCGCTGGACGAACGCAGCCTCGGCTGGTTGTACATGGACAAGTCGGCGCGTGAACATTTGCAGTCCCCGGCCTTTCGCACCCGCCTGCAAAACACCCTGCCGGTCGCCGATGTCGATCCGTCCCGTTTCGGTGCCATCTATTTCACCGGGGGCCACGGGGTGATGTGGGATTTCCCTGATAACCCGGACCTGCGTCGTGTCGCCGAAACCATTTACAACCAGGGCGGCGTAGTCTCGGCCGTCTGCCATGGCGTCGCGGGCCTGCTGGACCTTAGAGATGCGCAAGGCCAATTGCTTATCAAGGGCAAAAACATCACCGGTTTCTCGGACCGCGAAGAATCGTTATCGGGAATGAAACGTCAGGTGCCGTTCTTCCTCGAGGACCGACTGGTCAGCCAGGGCGCGCGTTACCGCAAGGGCTGGCTGCCGTTCACTTCATTTGCCATCACCGACGGGCGCCTGGTCACCGGCCAGAACCCGCAGTCGCCCAAAGCCGTGGCTGAAGCGGTACTGGCCGTACTTTCTACCGACAACACAACTCGCTGAACCCTCAAGCCGCTCCTGGAGAAACCCGATTGAAACCGACACGCGCCGCTTTAACCGGATTGCTGTTCTGCACCGCTGCCCACGCTGCGTTGGCGCAGACGCCTGCGATGACCAGTCCGAACGACACTCACACCATCGATATCGCCGGTCATCAGGTGCCGGTGGTCAAGGGCGGTCTGTACGACCGTTATCGCTCCAACCCGCCGCTGTCGGTGATTGCCGCCGAAGTCCCCGGCGTTGATTTGAGCTGGTTCAAAGGGCTGGCAAAGAGCAAGGTCGACATGGGCTTTGAGTCGTACTCGCCAAATTTCTATTACCAGAACAGCCGCGTCACGGCTGTTTATACGGCGGATCTGCAGCGGCTGCGGACATTGATGCCGCCTGAAGTGCTGGCGACCGTACAGCCCCTGCAAATCTGGCCGGGTCGCGGATTGATCGCAGTGACCGCGTACACCTACGAGCATTGCGATAACGACGCGTACAACGAGATCGCCGTGTCGATCATCACCAGTCAGCCGGGCAAGGCCAATCTGGGTCCGCTCACGCTGGTGGGCCAGTCGATGTCGCAGGACTTCTGGGGGTATGTGCTCAAACTCCCGGTCAATACCGAGCTGGCGAGGGTGCGCGGTGTGGTCGGTTACAACCTGCCGAAATGGCTCACCGGCATTGACCGCAAAGAAGATGCGCAAGCGGTGGTGTATGAGATTGCCGACAGCCAGACCGGCAAGCTGGACGTGTCCTTGAAAGCGAGGAAGCTTGACGAACTGTCCCGCGATGTCGATCTGGTCACCAGCAGTTTCACCAATCTCGATCACCAAGGCCAATTAGCCTATGGCTACGCGGTTTCCAGGCAGCTGAGCCATGGCACCAGCCGCGATGCAGAAGCGGTCACACTTACATTGGGCGACGGCAGCTTGTCGAAATACCTGCGCTCGCTCGATCTGGGGAAAATGATGAAGTATGAATACGTGCCCGAGTTCCAGAGCGCGCTCTATGCGCCGAAACCGCTTGCGAGCCTGACTGACCCGCGCTGAAACCGCTAAATGCCCGTCAGGCTCTGGACGCCTGACGGGTGCTTTTCTTTCTGGACGATGTAGCGCCACGCTGAGCAGACGCAGTGCCCAGCCCCTCTTCGCGCAAACGATTGATCACCAACTGCGCATTGTCCGCACAGGCCATGCCTTCTGGCTTGTCCTCAATCCCCTTGATCACCTGCAGAAGCTGAGCCTTGTTCTCGGCCAGGCGCTTTTGCAGCACTTCGATTTCACTGACCTTGTGCTTGAGACCACTGAGCAACTCGTCGTGCTGCCAACCCCCGGCGTTGACTGGCATTAGCTGACGGACTTCCTCCAGGGAAAATCCCGCAGCCTGTGCGCCGGTGATGATCTGCAAAACCCATTCGGTTTCCGGTGCATAGTCCCGGTAGCCGTTAGCTTTGCGTGCGACAGAGCGAATCAGGCCACTGGCCTCGTAGAAGCGGATGCGTGACGGAGCCAATCCGCTGATTTTTGCCAGTTCGCCTATTCTCATCATCCACCCGAAGAAACTGTTGACCTTAAAGTTGACTTTAAACCTAAAGTCATCGGGCGGCCAGGCGGCGCTATCGCAGGGTTTGCTTGACGTCTGGAACCCGTGGGGGCGATCCCTCCCCCGCAACAGCCTGGCGGATGGGTTGCACGTTGCTCTCAAGGGCCATGATCAGCACACGCTCCGGTCACGGTCTTCACTTCATTCAGGAGAAGCGAACATGGCGTATGTCACGACGCAAGACGGTGTTGAGATCTTTTACAAAGACTGGGGCCCACGGGATGCCGAGGTCATCTTTTTCCACCACGGATGGCCACTGAGTGCGGACGATTGGGACGCACAGATGCTGTTTTTCCTGGCGAACGGTTACCGGGTCGTCGCACACGACCGGCGGGGTCACGGCCGCTCCAGTCAGGTCTGGGACGGACACGACATGGATCACTACGCCGACGATGTGGCGGCCGTGGTCGACCACCTCGGCGCGCAAGGGGCAGTGCATGTCGGGCATTCCACTGGCGGTGGCGAGGTCGTGCATTACATCGCCCGCCACGGTGAAGACCGGGTCAAGAAGGCAGCGATCATCAGCGCCGTGCCACCGCTGATGGTGCAGACCCCGGACAATCCTGGCGGCTTGCCCAAATCTGTGTTCGACGACTTTCAAGCTCAGGTACAGGCCAACCGCGCGCAGTTCTACCAGGACGTCCCCGCTGGCCCGTTCTACGGCTACAACCGGCCTGGTGCGACAGCCTCCGAAGGCATCATCCGCAACTGGTGGCGCCAGGGCATGATGGGCAGCGCGAAGGCGCACTATGACGGCATCGTGGCGTTCTCCCAAACCGACTTCAGCGAAGACCTCAAGCGCATCAAGATCCCCGTCCTGGTGATGCATGGCGACGATGATCAGATAGTGCCTTACGAAAATGCCGGGGTGCTGTCAGCCAAACTCCTGCAAAACGCCACGCTGAAAATCTACCCGGGCTTCCCGCATGGGATGCCCACCACCCACGCCGAAACAATCAATGCCGATCTGCTGGAGTTTGTGCGTAGCTAGCCCGACCGGGGCGGGGAAAGCCCGCCCCTTCTATCGGTAAACCATTGCGTTTGTTGCTACGGTGACCAGTCGCCGTCCCCGCCAGCCCTTGCGATCACGCCGTCATTTCGCGATTGGTGGCGACAATCTGCTCATGGGTGAACTCGCTGCCGGGCGTCATGAAACGAGTCATCAACGCATCCCGGTTCAGCGGCGATCGAGCCTTGTCCGCCGCATCGAGCGCCAGCTTCAGGGTCGGCAACGTCAGCTCGGTGCAGTACGCCGCGGTGCCGGGTTGCTGACGCCACGAGTCGTGGAGAGTGCCCGCAACCAACGCGGTAAAACCCGTATCCGCCACCAGACTCTGCACGAGGGCCAGAGCGCCGGGATCATCCCCGGCGACCGGTAAGGCAATACGCGCCGCAGCGCCGTCAGGTTGGCCCTTTTCAGCCAGCGTGGCGGCGAGCGCGGCGTTCCAGGCTTTGATGACCGGGCGGCCGATCTGCTCGCTGACCCAGACGCTCTCGGGCTTGCCGTCATCGACATCCTTGATCGCCCCGTCACGCTGCGGATAGTAATTGGAGGTGTCGATGACAACGACCGATGCAGGCACCTGACTCAGTGTCTGCTTGAGATCCGGGTATTTTGCGAAGGGGATCGAGAGAATGATGACGTCCACCCCGATCACCGCCTGCTCTTTGCTCACCGCGTGTGCGCCGATGGCGTCAGCAAGATCCTGAATACTGTGCGGGTCTTTCGAATTCGCCAGTTTGATGTGATGGCCGCACGCAGCCAGCTTGCGCGCCAGCGTCGCGCCGATGTTGCCGGCGCCGATAATGCCAATGTTCATTTCAGTAGACTCCTGCATCAATTCGAAGCCTGTGCTGACTTCAACCAGTTCATTGCCCACTCGCGGTAATCGTCCGAGCGCGTATATCTCTCGAGCAGCTCGGGCAGGGAAAGTTCGCGCCCCTGCACACCACTTTGCTCGCGCAGCGTCGCATATGTCGCTTCGATCGCCGACAGATAAGGCGCATGCCCGTTTACCACAATCCGCACGTTGGCGGCGCTGAGCCGCTCGATATCGAGCAGTGCAGGGTTGGCGTAGCTGATCAGCATGATGGGCACCGACAGATGCGCCGTCAGCGCGTGCAGGTGCTCGAAGTCCTCTACGCCGACAAGGCAGATCGCATCGGCGCCGGCCCGTTCATAAGCATGCGTGCGCGCGATGCAATCTTCAGTGCTGGTCACGGCTGCGTTCGTGCGGGCAATGATGCTGAGCGCCTGATCCGAACGGGCGAAGCGCGCAGCGTAAATCTTGCTGGCGGCCTCTTGCGTCGCGATCAGACCCTGCGCCGGCGCGCCGTAACGAGCCGGCAGGTGGGTATCCTCCAACGTCAGCGCGGCGACTCCGGCTTTCTGCAACTCTGTCACGGTACGCATCACATTCAGTGCATTGCCATAGCCGTGATCGGCATCGGCAATCACCGGAATCTGGCTGACCCGCCCTACCCGGCCGACCTGTTCGACATACTCATCCAGAGTGAGCAAAGCAATGTCCGGCGCGCCGAGCACTTGCAGCGACGCAACGGAGCCGCCCTGTATGGCCACCTCAAACCCCAGGTCGGCGGCCATTCGCGCCGAAATGGGATCGAACACCGAAGCAGCAAACTTGCAGACGGAGCCGTGAAGCAACTCGGCAAACGCCTTGCGCAAGTCATGGTGGGATCGCTCGATCATTTTTCGTTCCCCCGGCATTCGCCGATTACTTCTGCACCAACAGGGCTTTTCTCGCCGCCTTGTCGTGCTTCATCGCCGCGATCTCACGTTCGCACGCCTCGACATCAAACGAGTTGTCCCACTTGGCAATAGCGATGGTGCCGATGCCGTTGCCGATCAGGTTGGTCACCGCTCGCGCCTCGTTGAGGAAGCGGTCGATGCCCAGCAGCAACACCAGTCCGACCAAGGGAATCGAATGGATGGTGGTCAACGTTGCCGCCAGCGTCACAAATCCCGCCCCCGCTACACCGGCCGAGCCTTTGGACGTCAACAGGAACACGCCGAGCAGAATCATCTGATCCATGAACGTCAGAGGCGTGTTGGTCGCCTGGGCGATAAAGATCGCGGCCATGGTCAGATAGATGCAGGTGCCGTCCGCATTGAACGTGTAGCCGGTGGGCAAGACCATGCCGACCACAGACTTCTTGCAGCCGAGCTTTTCCAGTTTGACCATCATTCGCGGCAGCACCGCTTCGGTCGAACAGGTGCCCAGGGTGATGAGAATTTCATCCTTGAAGTAACGCAAGAACTGCATCAGCGGCATGCCTGACCATCGCGCTACCGCGCCCAGCACCACGACAATGAAAATCAGTGTGGTGATGTACAGCGCCACCAGCAACTGCCCCAGCGACAGCAAGGTGCCGATGCCATATTTGCCAATGGTGAACGCCATGCCGGCACCGGCACCGAGCGGCGCCAGACGCATGACCATCGCGACGATCTTGAACAGGCCTTGCAGGAACAGGTCGATGGTATTGATCAGCGGCTTGCTGGTTTCGCCCATTTGCACCAGAGCAACCCCCATCAACACCGACAGCAGAATCACCTGCAGCATGACGCCATTGGAGAACGCACCGAGAAAGGTATGCGGAATGATGTTGAGGAAGAACTCGACGAGACCGCCCTGCTCGCTCGCCGCCTGACTGTATTTGTTGACAGCGCTGCCATCGAGGGTGCCGGCGTTGATGTTCATGCCGGCGCCGGGCTTGACCACGTTGACCACAATCAGGCCGACCACCAGGGCGATGGTGGAAAGAATCTCGAAGTAGATCAGCGCTTTCACACCGATCCGTCCGACCTCCTTGATGCTGCCCATCTTGGCGATACCAACGACCACCGTGCCGAAAATAATCGGCGCCAGGAGCATTTTGATCAGCTTGATGAAACCGTCGGCAAACGGCTGCAGTTTGGCGCCGATATCCGGCACGAAGTAACCAATGGCGGCACCGATCACGATACCGATCAGCACCTGCACATAGAGCTGGCTGTACCAGCGCGATTTTGAAGTTTCCACGAGAGCACCTCATTTTATTGTTGTGATGGGCGTGTGGCGTTGGCGTCGAGGATGACACCTGAAGTGGCGGCCTCATTCACCGAGGCCGCAGATGAAACGGAATCAGCCCTCGCCCAGTTCACGCATCACGGCGTAGAGCGCAGACTTGGCTTCGAAGCCGACCCCCGGGATATCCGGCAGGCCGACATAGCCGTTTTCGACACGAATGCCGTCGGCGAAGCCACCGAAAGGCTGGAACACGTCCGGGTACGATTCGTTGCCGCCCAGGTGCAGGCCGGCGGCGATGTTCAGCGACATCTGGTGGCCGCCATGGGGCACGACGCGGCGCGAGGACCAGCCCATTTCTTCCATCACTTTCAGGGTGCGCATGTATTCGACGAGGCCGTAGGACAGCGCGCAATCGAACTGCAGATAGTCGCGATCAGCGCGCATGCCGCCGTGGCGCAACAAGTTGCGCGCGTCCTGATGGGAGAACAGGTTTTCGCCGGTGGCCATCGGCAGTTCGTAGTGATTGGCCAGTTCGGCCTGAAGCGCATAATCCAGCGGATCGCCGACTTCTTCGTACCAGAACAGGTTGTACTTTTTGATCGCTTCGGCGTAAGCGATACCGGTCTGCAGATCGAAGCGCCCGTTGGCGTCGACCGCCAGGCGTTGGCCGTCACCGACCACTTCCAGCACCGCTTCGATGCGACGGATGTCTTCGTCCAGCGGCACCGCGCCAATCTTCATCTTGACCACGTCGTAGCCACGATCCAGGTAGCTCTGCATTTCCGCCTTGAGCTTGGTCTGGTCTTTGCCCGGGTAGTAATAACCACCCGCCGCGTAGACCCAGACTTTGTCATCGGCCACGCCGTTGCGGTAACGGTCGGCGAGCAGTCGATACAGCGGTTTGCCTTCGATTTTCGCGACCGCATCCCACACCGCCATATCGAGGGTGCCGACCGCCACCGAACGTTCGCCGTGGCCACCCGGCTTTTCGTTGGTCATCAGGGCTTTCCAGATGGCGAACGGATCGAGGTTATTGTTCTCGTGATCGATCAGCGTCTCCGGATCGGCTTCAGTGACCCGCGCCAGAAAGCGATCGCGCATCAACGCGCCCTGCCCGTAGCGACCGTTGGAGTTGAAGCCGTAACCAGTGACCGGTTTACCGTCGCGAATCACGTCCGTGACAACCGCGACGACCGAGCAGGTCATCTTCGAAAAATCGATGTAGGCATTGGCGATGGGCGACGCAATGGAGACGGTTTTTTCACGGATATCGACGATACGCATGACGGGTTCCTCTTGTTGTGGTGGCCCCACGTTATGCTTTGCGATGACACCCGCCCAATGCTATTAATGCCGCGCCCTATGCACAGGAGGCATTGCCCTTGGAACTGGTATGGCTTGAAGATTTTTCCGCGCTGGCCGAGTACGGCAGCTTTGTCCGGGCCGCTGAAGCGCGGCACGTCACGCAGCCGGCGTTCAGTCGCCGCGTGCGTTCGCTGGAGAATTGGATGGGCGTCGACCTGTTTGTGCGCACCCCGCAGGGCGCGACGTTGACCGAGGCCGGCAGACAGATTTTGCCCAGCGCCCAGGAAGCGGCCCGGCGTCTATATCGACTGCGCTCCGAGGCGCAGGAAGTCGCCGGCATGGCGGCCAAGCAACTGCAATTTGCGGCCACTCACTCGCTGTCGTTCACGTTCTTTCCGCGCTGGTTGCGAAGTGCAGAGAATGGCGCGCCGATCGATGCGGTACAGCTGCATTCCGACAGCATGGCCGTGTGCGAGCAGATGCTGATTCATGGCCAGGTGCAATTTCTGTTGTGCCATCGTCACCCCGACGTTCCACCGCTGCTGGCACCCGATCAGTTCATTGGAAAAAAGGTCGGCGAAGATGTACTCGTGCCGCTGGCAAGTCCTTCCGCGCAGTGCGGAACCGCCCCTGAAACCCTGCCCTATCTGGCCTATACCCACGAATCCGGTCTGGGCCGAATCGTAGCGCACAGGCTTCACGGCAAGGCCGATTATCTACACCTCAAGCCGTTGTTCAGCAGCCACCTGGCCGCGGTGCTGATGTCCATGGCACTGGAAAGCAAGGGGGTGGCGTGGCTACCGAAAAGCCTGACGGAACAGGAAATGGCTGACGGTCGTCTGGTCAGGGCACTTGATGAAAGCTGGGACATTCCCCTGGAGATTCACCTGACGCGCCCGACCGCGCCGATCAGTCCTTCAGCCGAAGAGTTCTGGGCGAAATTGGGCGAGTGATGTACCAATCGTCGCGTAAGCCCGGGCGCGTCGGCGACACGCCCGGGCAGCGGTGAATCAATCAGAACTGCAGCGACGCACCGTCCGCCGGAATGTCCACGCGGCTCTCAATGCCATGCTTTTGCACATAGCTGTGCAATTCGTCGCGGGTCAGGGACATGTGGTTGATCGCGTCCATGTGCACGGCGACGATTTTCGCGTCTTTTGCTACCTGCGCCGCTCGCAGGACGTCTTCCTCGCCCATGATGATCGAGCCTTCATAGCGACTCACTTTCGCCTTGCCTGCGTTGAGTACGATCACTTGAGGCTGGAATTTCTCAATGGCCTGATCGACGTCCTTGCGCCAGACGGTATCGCCGGCCAGGTAGAGCGTCTTGTAGCCCGGCGCCTGGAAGACCATGCCCATGGCTTCGCCCAGCCGTTTGGCCATGGTCGGCACCGCATACATTTCGTCAGTGCCGTGCTGGCCACCTATTTTGCTGATTTTAACGCCGCCGAACTCGGCTTCATTCGTCAGCACACGCACATTCTTGAAGCCTTGCGAGCGGATCAATTGCGCATCTTCTTCATGCTGGGCGAACAGAGGGATGTCTTTTGGCAGCGCTTTCTGCGCGGCGTCATCCCAATGATCAAGGTGCGTGTGCGTAACGATGACGGCATCGACGCCTGCAATTACTTGCTCAGGGGACTCGGTCAGGTCAACCAGCGGGTTACGCAGGTTGCTGCGGTAGGTGTTTTCGAACCCTGGATACGTGCCCTTTTTGGCGAGCATGGGATCGATCAGAAAAGTCGTGTCGCCGTAGGTGATTTTCACCGTGGCGTTACGTACTTGTTGCAGATTCAGCTTGTGTGCGGCTTCAGGCTTCGACCGCGTTTCGGTCTCTGCGAACGCTGGTGCAGTCACCGTGGCGCAAGCAATGCTCAGGGCAAATGGAAGCGTTTTGAGTGTCATGGAAATCATCCTGTTCGTTAATGAATGCGTCCATTTTTGCTGAAATCTGCCGTAGCCAACAGTGGCCTGAATGACATTTACCGATATAATCGGGCCAACTCGACACAGTGAAACCGAGACTTCCTTATGCCCTCCATCCGTGTTGCCGTACTGGCGTTCGACGGCGTCAGCCTTTTCCACCTGTCGGTGCCGGGCATTGTCCTGGCGACGGCCAATCCGGCGTCCACCGAGCCCCGTTACGAGATCAGCTACTGCGCGGAAGTCCCGGGCATGATCAGCAGTGACCAAGGCATTGGCCTGGCGATCGGCCATGGGCTGGAATTGATGGCGGTGTCCGACGTCATCATCATTCCGGCATGGGGCGGTCGGTCGATCAGCGCTTCTGCAGCGCTGGTGCAGGCGCTGCAAAATGCCCATGCCGAAGGCAAGTTGATCGTCGGTTTATGCCTCGGCGCGTTTGTGCTGGGCGATGCTGGCTTGCTCGATGGCAAGGAGGCGACAACGCACTGGGCGGCACGCGACGAGTTCGCGCAACGTTTCCCCAAGGTTCGGTTTCGCCCCGAGGTGCTGTACGTCACCGACGACAACCTGATGACCTCGGCGGGTACCGTGGCGGCGATCGACTGCTGTTTGCACCTGATACGCCAGCGCTTCGGTGCCGATGTTGCCAATCACACGGCGAAAATGCTGGTCACACCACCGCACCGCCAAGGCGGCCAGGCGCAATATGTCGAGCACCCGGTGCCACAGCTGTCGAGCGAAACGCATTTTTCTGAAGTTCTGGCCTGGGCCCGCATGAACTTGGGGGCGAACCTGTCGCTGGACCTGTTGGCGGAAAAAGCCAGGATGAGTCGACGCACCTTCACCCGTCGATTCAAGGAAACCACCGGCACGACGGTGTCCAAATGGCTCAATGCTGAGCGCGTGATCAGAGCGCAGGCATTGCTGGAAACCACAGATTTGCCGGTCGAATGCATTGCCGGGGAAGCCGGTTTTGGCACGCCGCTCTCGTTGCGGCAACAGTTTGCGGCTCACTTGGGGACGTCGCCGTCGGACTACCGAAAGATGTTTTGTCTAGGGATGAAGCGGGACAGCGGTGCACAAACGTGATGAGCCCGGCGGCTTGTTTTGTCCGGGTTCGAATCGATTACAGCGGCGCGGCAGCCTCTCACTGTCGAACCTGCGCCTGTTGATCGAGGTTATCATCGCGACAACTGCTGCCAAGGACATCCGCCCATGCCCTCCACGAAAACCCGCCCCATCCCCGCACCGCTGCTGCAGCCCGGCGAAACCGTGGTGCTGTTTGATGGCGTGTGCAAACTGTGCAACGGCTGGGCACGGTTTCTGATTCGGCATGATCGCCAGCGCCGTGTGCGCCTGGCAGCGGTGCAGTCGCCCGAGGGCCAAGCGTTGCTGGCGTGGGCCGGTTTGCCGTTGGATGAGTTCGACACGATGGCAGTGATTCGTGACCGGCAGTACTGGGAGCGTTCGGATGCGTTTCTGGAAGTGGTCGGGCAACTGCCTGGACGCTGGCAACCGCTGAAGCTGCTGCGCGTTTTTCCGCGTCGCCTGCGCGACTGGGCTTACGACCGCATTGCGCTGAATCGCTACCGGCTGTTCGGCAAATACGACACTTGCCTGCTGCCAACAGCAGATCATGAAAAGCGTTTTCTAAAAGCCCAGAGTTAAGCCGATCAGTTGCAGCGGCGTCATCTTCGTCACCATCATCAACACGATGGCAAACATCCCGGCGAACCCGCAAACGCCCATCCAGAACCACCATCGATACACGCTGGCGTAGCGATCCTCCAAGGGCTGGCCGCTCGCCTCGGCGCCCACAGCCATTGCATGCAGGCGTTTTTGCAACAACAGCACCGGCAGCCACAGTGCGCCCACGCAAACGAAGATGACCAGCGAGGTCAGCAGCCAACCGGTACTCATGGGCAATCCTGAAAGGCGCATCAGCAGATAGCCAGTGATGATCTGCACGAAGCCTGCGGGCGTGGTGATCCATGCATCAAAGCGCACGACCATCCGCGCCACATGCGCAATCACTTGCGGGTTGCCCGTGCGGCTGGCGGCGATCAGGTAAAGATACGAGCCCATGCCGAATCCGAACAGGAAAACTGCGGCAATCACATGCAGATATTTGATGCACAGATACAGCATCTCAACGCTGCCCTTGCGAGAACTGCACCGACAGGCTCAGATTGGCCGGATCGTTGATTGCCGCCAGGTATTCGGCGACGCTGATTTCACCCACGCAAGGCCGTGCGCCGGATTGAGGCACATAGCCCGAGGCCATTTTCACGGCCAGGGCCACGGCGGCGCAGCTGGGAATTTCCGGGCCTTTGTCATTCAACGCGGTGAGTTGAGCGGTCATGGTCAGCGGCTTGCCATCAATGCCAATGCCACGGACATCGATGTACATCGCGCTCTTGCCATCGCCGAAACGTTCGAACCGCATGCCCAGACGATGCAGCCTTGCTGCCCAGCGGGCATGATCACGCACCAGGCCGAACCGCAGGGCTTGCGCCAGCAATGCGTTGGCCACGCCGCCGAGCTTCAGGCCGGCGCCGGCCTTGAAAATCAGGGTCTGCGCGCCGTAGCGACGGGCGAAAATATCCATATCCGGCACATCGACATTGGCGAGTAGTCGCGTGCCCAACTGTGGCATCTTGCGCAGGGAAAGGTCGAGCCAGCCCAGCACTTCATGCACCTGGCCGTGCCTGAGTTGCCTGATCGGTTTGCCGGCGTAGGCCAGCACGCCTTCCACCGTGGACAGCCCCGGCATCTTCGCCGAGGAAGAAATGCCATGCTCGATCGAATCGATGCATGAGAAACGATGGCGCTGCTCGTCGATGATGGCTGACGACAGCGTCGGCACCGAACTGCAACCGCTGAGGATCGCCACGCCCGCCTGTCTGGCGCTGGCATCGAGCGCACCAATGCCGTTGACGAAGGTGCGGCAATCGGACAGGTCGCAGTAGTTCACGCCGGCACCGATGCAGCTTTCGGCGACCGCGTAGGATTGCCCTTGAAACGGCCCGCCGGTATGCACCACCAGTTGAATGTTCAGCGCGCTCAACGCGGCTTGAAATCCAGCGCCCATCGCATCACCGCACCACCCTTCGCAGGCACGGCCCGACTGGGCTTGCAGCTCATCAATCTTGAGTTGCAACTTGCGCGCATCGCGCCCCGACAGCACCAGCTCAACCTGCGGCATCACAGCCAGATGCCGACAAACGATGCTGCCGAAATTACCGTAACCACCGACGACCATGACCCTGAACGCCATCTCACTGTCCCTGTTCTATCTATCGTGGTTTGGAGGATATAGGGCGCAGCGGCGATCAGAAATGAAATTTGAAACCGGATATGGCAACAGCCGCTGCCGTCTAAAAAGAATGAACCCGGCGCCGCTTGCACCACCTAACCCATAGACCATCAGGAGGTAGCCTATGCAAATCGAAACCGTGTGGATCGTATTGGCGGTCATTCTCGTGCTGATCGAGCTTTGGGCCATCAACCGGGTGCGTAAAAGCGAGGGGAAATCGAGTAATAAAGGCGTGTGGATTGTGTTGATCGTGTTCGTGCCGTTGTTCGGCTTGATCGCCTGGGCGTTGGCGGGGCCCAAGCATGTCGGTCACGGATCGGCTTCCCAAGCGAACCGATGAGGCGGCGGGTGCATGCCCGGTCCATTCGTTGCAACAAAACCAGCCCGGCACTCGCCGGGCTTGTTATCTGCAATGCCTGATCGAGGGCATTCATGCAGGCTGCACGAAAGCGCAAGAGCTTAACCGCGCCAAAGCCTTGTAATACCGGGGCTGGCGTCAAACGAAACGTTGGCACGACTCCTGCGAAAGCTTCAGGGAATACACAGCAGCGCCAATCAGACGCTGTGTTCTATCCGTGAAAAGCAGAGGCCTAAAATAATGAATGCCATCGACCTTCTCAAAGCCGACCATGAAAAAGTAAAAGCCATTCTCAGCCAGTTGAGCGAGTCAACCGACCGGGCGCTGAAAAAGCGCGTCGAGTTGCTGGGCAAACTGGAAATGGAAATCACCATCCATACCCGCCTTGAAGAAGAAATTCTTTATCCCGCCTTCAAAGAGGCCGGCAGCAAGGAAGAGGACGTCATGTACTACGAAGCCAAGGAAGAACACCGCACCGTGGATTCGCTGGTGCTGCCTGACCTGAAATTGACCGATCCGGGCACGCCGGAATTTGCCGGTCGCGTGAAGGTGGTCAAAGAGTTGCTGGAGCACCACATCGAGGAGGAAGAAAAGGAAATGTTTCCTCAGGCGAAAAAACTGTTGGGCAAGGCGAAGCTCGACGAACTGGGTGCGCAGATGGAGGCCATGAAGGCGAGCTACAAGAAGGAAATGGCGGCAGGCAACATGGCCGCATAAAGTACTGGAACACAGAGGCCCGGCAGCGTTGCGGGCCTTTTTTGTGTGGATTTTGTGGGTTGCCTTGAATCCCGAGTACACCTTGAAATCCTGTGGGAGTGGGCTTGCTCGCGAAGGCGTCGGGTCAGGCGATTCATTTGTATCTGGAGGACCGCTTTCGCGAGCAAGCCCGCTCCCACAGGTTTGTTTGGGTGTCAGCAAACTTGCGGCACTGCAATATCCATGTGGGAGCGGGCTTGCTCGCGAAGGCAATCTGTCAGCCAGAACAGTGTTGACTGACCCGGCGCTTTCGCGAGCAAGCCCGCTCCCACAGGAGTTTTTGGGTGTCAGCAGACTTTGCGGCACTGCCAATATCCATGTGGGAGCGGGCTTGCTCGCGAAGGCAATCTGTCAGCCAGAACAGTGTTGGCTGATCCGGCGCTTTCGCGAGCAGGCTCGCTCCCACAGGGAATCGGGAATCAGTTTGTCGCGATCAAACCGCCCACGGTGGCGCGGGGTCAAACTTCGCTTCGAGCCACTGTTTGAAGGCCACCACCGCCGCTGCCGGAAACCTCGCCGAGGGCCGGACCAGGTAGACGCCGCCGGCCGTATCCAGTTGCCAGTCCGGCAGCACCTGAGTCAGCGTTCCGGCGGCAAGGTCGCGGCTCATCAGCCAGTCGCCGGCACCGAGAATACCGGCTCCGGCGCGGGCGGCGGCGAGCAGCGACTCGCTGTCGCTGGCGGTCAGGTTGCCCTTGGGCGTGAGGGTTTGCAGCTCGTCGCCGCGATGCAGTCGCCACAACGGGAATGACGCCAGCCCGCTAAAGCGCAGGCAATTGTGCTGGAGCAAATCCTGCGGTGTTTGCGGTGTTCCGTGAGCATCGAGGTACGCCGCCGATGCGCACAAAATCCGTCGATGATCGCTGAGTTTTTTCGCGGTCAGGCGATTGTCGTCCAACTCGCCGATACGGATCGCCGCATCAAAACCCTGCTCGATGATGTCGACCAGGCCCTCGCTGTAGTCGGCAACAATCGAGACCTGCGGATAAGCCTTGAGAAACTCCGGCAACAGCGGCCCGAGCCACAACCGGCCCATCGCGGCCGGCAAGGCGAGGCGCAAGGTGCCGCGCACTTCGTTGGCACCCTGCACCGCTTGCTGCTGCGCCTCGTTCATCAGCGCAACGGCTGCACGCAGGCGCTGTTCCAGTTGAGCACCGGCCTCGGTGATACGCACCTGGCGCGTCGAGCGCTCCACCAGGCGAACCCCCAGGCGTTTTTCCATCGCCGCCAAGCGTTTTGAAACGATCGTGGGATGACGCTGCAACAAGCGACCGGCCGCGACAAACGACCCTTGCGCGGCGACGGCCAGAAAGGCAGCGATCTCGTCGCTGTGTTGATTGCTCAGAACATCAAGATTCATGGTTTTAGAATGATCGCTCCCGATGATCGCCCCGACTCCAGCTCGGCGTGCGCGGCTGCGGCGTCGGCCAGTGGATAGCGCGCCCAGATCCGCGGCGTGATAATACCGGCGGCGACGGCGGCCAGCACATCTTGTGCACGCTCCTGATACTCAGCAGCGCTTGCAGTGTGCGCTGCCAGTGACGGACGCGTTAGAAACAGCGAACCCTTGGCATTGAGTGTCGCCAGTTCCACCGCTGACGGCGCACCGCTCTGCGCGCCGAACGAGACCATCAAGCCGCGGGGACGCAAGCTGTCCAGCGAAGCCTGGAAAGACACCCGGCCGATCGGGTCGTATACCACGTCGACCTTGCGCCCGTCGGTGATTCGCGCCACCTCGGCGGCCAGGGTTTCAGCATCAAATACCAGCACCTCATCGCAGCCGATCGACCGCGCCTTGTCGACACTGGCCGGTTTCGATACCACGCCAATCACCGTGGCGCCCAAGTGTCTGGCCCACGGCACCATGATTTCCCCCAGACCACCCGCGACGCCATAGAGCAGCATCGTCGTCCCCGGCCCCACCGGATACGTCGACTTCAACAGATACTGCGCAGTAATGCCTTTGAACAGCACTGCAGCAGCCTCATCGAAGGACAGTTCATCGGGGATCTTCACCAATCGATCCGCCGGAAACAACCGCGCCGAGGCATAACCGCCCAAAGGTCCGGTGGCATAGGCAACGCGATCCCCGACGCTCACGTGGCTGACCCCCTCACCGACCGCGGCGACACGGCCCGCGCCTTCCAGGCCAAGGCCCGAAGGCAACGCCACCGGCACCGCGCCTTTGCGCTGGCTGACGTCGAGAAAGTTGACGCCCACAGCCTCTTGTTCAAGCCAGACTTCACCCTGCCCCGGCGTTTGCACGCTCACGGTGTGCAGGTGCAGGACCTCGGGGTTGCCCGTTTCGGTAAAGCGGATTGCGCTCGCCATGCTTATCTCCGTTCAGTCATTAAGCGTTGCACCCAGTGTGAAAGCTCAAGTCTGGACGAACAAGCCGCGCTTTTTGCAGTTCATTACTGCACCAGTTGCAGCTATAACAACGCAACCCCTCCAGTGCAAACAATCAGAGTGAAAGGGAAAACAACTGACTGGGCGGCAGACAAAACGGCTGCCGCCTCAGGAGGCAGGTTTAATCGAAAGCGCCGTTGAGCACTTCGTAGATCAACCCGGTGGCCAGCGCGACGAGGATCAGGTCCGTGCCCACCTGCTGCCATTCATAGCCGTCATAGTGCGGCAAATGGCCGAGCAAACGCCCGTCGAGTTTTTTCGCGATACCCGGTGGCAGCGGTTTGCCGCGCGCCAGATTCTTTTGAATGCCCGGTGGCAAGGGTTTTCCGGGATTCCAGTATTCGCCGCGATAGCCGCCGATGACGCCGAGGATGTTGCCACGATCGACACTCGGTCCGCCGCCGTGGTTACCGGAGGATTTTTGCCCTTTGTTGCCCGACCCTTGATTGCCGTGGTCCTGCATGTTCTGCGGCTTGCCCTTGCCATTACCCTGGCCGCCCTGATTGCCCTGCCCGCCCTGGCCTTTTCCGTTACCAGGGTCCGCCAGCGCCGTGACACTGCCAACTACCAGCGCAAGGCAGGACAGCGCTGTAACCAGTCTGCGAGCTTTTCTCATGTGCGGCTCCTTCAGTTCGGGGGTGCTTTAAAGCATAGGCGTTTGTGTTCGGCCTGGTGCTTTTTTTCTTGCTGGGCACACCGGCTTGCGTCAGGATTCGCCCCCTTCCCCACCCCGATTGAAACGGCCATGAATCGTCAGAAAAAGCTGCAGCAGTTGTTCAAGGAAAAAGCCAAAAAGGCTAACGCCAAGCTCGCGCCGAAAAAGCCCAAGTACATTTGCAAGGCGGATCGTTTGAAACTGGAAGCCGAAGCCGAAGCCGCCGCGCAAGCGACTGCCAACAATACGGATAGCTGAGCAAGCGCGCTGCGTCATCAGGCTGTCTGCCGTGACGTCAGCCCCCTCAAATCGCTGTGGAGTGAGCTTGCTCACGAAGGGACCGGGCCAAGGTTCATCCAAGTTGAATACCGCTTTTCGCGAGCAGGCTCGCTCCCACAGGGATTAGCGTTGGGCACTCAATTTGCGGACCGCCACAAAACAGTGTGGGAGTGGGCTTGCTCGAGAAGGCGTCAGGTCAGGCACATCACCTTGACTGGCACACCGCTTTCGCGAGCAGGCTCGCTCCCACAGGGATTAGCGTTGGGCACTCAATTTGCGGACCGCCACAAAACAGTGTGGGAG
>NZ_JABWQQ010000022.1:0-93725 GCF_014268555.1 Pseudomonas sp. SWRI111
GCGATGTTGATGCCCCAGATTTTCACCGGAGTTTCCGCTACCGGGCCGGTGCGACCAGGGATATCGAGTTCCGCGAGGACGAGAGGCTCGCTGGGGCTGGACATGGCGCTGACTCCGTGGGCAAAGGCGACGGAGTGAGTTAACGCGTATTGGAGGGCTTGCGCACCTGTCAGATCTGACAGGTGCGGGCGCTCTTGAGATGAACGGTATCAACGGGGCGCTGTTGTTGCGCGCAACTTAATTACAACTCAGCGCTTATGGAGTGTCTTCTGCCGCAAAATATAAACCGTTACCAACACCGCACTGGTCAACATGAATCCCCGCGCCCACAGCAGTGGCACCAGATAACACGAGAACAGAATGCTCACCCACATCAGCCCGATCGCATAAACCTTGCCCTTGAGCGGAATGCCGTTGCCCTCAAGGTAATCACGGATCCACGGTCCGAGCCGAGGATGCTCGACCAGCCATTGGTAAAAGCGCGGAGAGCTGCGCGCGAAACAGGCCGCGGCGAGCAGAAGGAAAGGGGTGGTGGGCAGGACGGGCAGGAAGATGCCGATCACCCCCAATGCCACGCTGAGCCAGCCGATAGCCAGCAGGACGTAGCGCAACATCAGGGGACGGTTGCCTATGGGATTGTCCATAGGCCGGGTCTTAGTGGTGGCGTGGCTTGAGAATCGCCGGTTTTTCGTCAGGTGCCTGGCACAGCAGGTACAGCGCGGTCAGCGCTTCCGGGATCTGTACGATCATATCGTCCATCAGGTTGGCGTCCTTGGCGATGTCTTCGAACTCTGGCTGTTCGTCGAACAGGCCGGAACCGACCATGATCGGCAGGAGCATTTCGCTGACTTCTTCTTCGGCGGTTTCGAACCAGGCCGCTTCGCGCAGGAACACACCTTCCATGAAGCCGATGCACCAGCCGCGCAGATCCGAGTCGTCCGGCTCTTCACCCAGGTCCAGTTCGCAAGGCAGTTCGAATTCTTCATCCGAGGCCAGTTGACGGGCGATGTGGGCTTTGAGGCCGATCAGCGTGGCTTCGATTTCGGCGCGCTGGGCTTCGTCGCTGTAGTGCGGCTCTTCGGCAAACAGCGCGTCGATCCACTCGCGCTCCGGGACGTCTTCGGAGCAGATCGACAGCGCGGTCAGGTAACCGTGGGCGGCGACGTAATCCAGCGCCTCTTCGTGCAGCTCGTCGGCGTCGAGGAAGACTTGCAGGCGGGTCAGTTGCTCAGCGAAGGACATTACGGGGCTACCTTGGGGAATAAACAATGCGGGAATTCTAGGCCTTCTTGCGCGCTCTAGCCAGCCGCATGGCAGATTTGGCCCAATTACGCGACGCACGAATAACCCTGTGGGAGCGAGCCTGCTCGCGAAGGCGGCGTGTCAGGCACGTTTGTCTCAACTGACCCACCGTATTCGCGAGCAGGCTCGCTCCCACAGGGTTCTGAGGCGAATTGCAGAGTGTGTCTTATCAGCGGCACCCTGCGCAGTGAAGGCCTCGGGTATACTGCCGCGTTTTGCGATTCCTGCTCGCATTGTGCGTTTCATGCAATGCGTTCTTACGTTTTGTTTAAGCAGCCCCGGCTGTTCTGAACCAGCCTGAGCAGGGATGTATCGGTAGATTTTTGGAGTTTTTATGCTCGAACAGGCTCAACGCGTCCTCAAGGACATCTTCGGCTACGACAGTTTCCGTGGCCGTCAGGGTGCAATCATTGAGCGTGTGGCCAGCGGCGGTGATGCGCTGGTGCTGATGCCTACCGGTGGCGGCAAGTCCTTGTGCTTCCAGGTGCCGGCGCTGTTGCGTGAAGGTTTGGCGGTGGTGGTTTCGCCTCTGATCGCATTGATGGACGATCAGGTCGCCACCCTTGAAGAGCTGGGCGTGGCCGCTGCCGCGCTGAACTCCACGCTGAGCGCCGAGCAGCAGCGCGATCTGGCGGTGCGGATCAAGCGCGGTGAAGTGAAAATGCTCTATTTGGCGCCCGAGCGTCTGGTGCAGCCGCGCATGTTGGCGTTCCTGCAGGGCCTGGACATCGCCTTGTTCGCGATTGACGAAGCCCACTGCGTATCGCAATGGGGCCATGATTTCCGTCCGGAATATCTGCAACTGGGCCAGTTGGCCGAGATGTTTCCCAATGTGCCGCGTATCGCCCTGACGGCCACCGCCGACAAGCGCACTCGCGAAGAAATCGTTACCCGTCTGCACTTGCAGAACGCCGAACGTTTCCTGTCGAGTTTTGACCGCCCGAACATCTTCTACCGCATCGTCCCCAAAGAGCAGCCGCGCAAGCAGTTGCTGGCGTTCCTCGCCGAGCGGCGCAGCGATGCCGGCATCGTTTATTGCCTGTCGCGCAAGAAGGTCGAGGAAGTCGCGGCGTTCCTCAGTGAGCAGGGCTTTCCGGCGCTGCCTTACCACGCCGGCCTGCCCAATGATTTGCGCGCCTATCACCAAAAGCGCTTTCTCAACGAGGAAGGCCTGATCATGGTCGCCACCGTGGCGTTCGGCATGGGTATCGACAAGCCCAACGTGCGTTTTGTCGCCCACCTGGATCTGCCGAAATCCCTTGAAGCCTATTATCAGGAAACCGGTCGCGGTGGTCGTGACGGCCTGCCGGCGGATGCGTGGATGGCCTACGGCCTGCAAGACGTGGTGATGCTCAAGCAGATGCTGCAAAACTCCGAAGGCGACGAGCGGCACAAGCGTCTGGAGCAGCACAAGCTCGACGCCATGCTCTCGCTGTGCGAAGAAACCCGCTGCCGCCGCCAGACGCTGCTGGCCTACTTCGACGAAGACATGCCTGAACCCTGCGGCCACTGCGACAACTGCGTCGATGGCGTGCAGACCTGGGACGCGACCGAGCCGGCGCGCCAGGCGTTGTCGGCGATTTTCCGCACCGGGCAGCGCTATGGCGTCGGCCATCTGGTCGACGTGTTGCTGGGCAAGGACAACGAAAAAGTCCGCAGCTTCGGCCATCAGCACCTGTCGGTGTACGGTGTCGGCAAGGCCCTGAGTGAGAGCGAATGGCGCTCGCTGTTCCGCCAGTTGGTGGCGCGCGGGTTGGCGGATGTCGATCACGAGGGCTACGGCGGTCTGCGCCTGAACGACAGCTGCCGACCGCTGCTCAAGGGCGAAGTGACCCTGGAGTTGCGCCGCGATCTCAAACCGCAGGTCACCGCCAAGACCACCAGCAAGAGCCCGGCCAGTCAGTTGGTGCGCGGCGAAGAGCGCGAACAGTGGGAAGCCTTGCGCGCCCTGCGGCGTAAACTGGCCGAAGAACACGGTGTGCCGCCGTACGTTATTTTTCCCGATTCGACCTTGCTGGAAATGCTCCGCAGCCAACCGACCTCGCTGGCGGAAATGGCCCGGGTCAGCGGTGTTGGCGCGCGCAAGCTGGAGCGCTACGGCGAGGCCTTCCTCGAAGTGCTCGGCGGCGAGGCGGAGGCGCCGAAGGTGGTGGCCGACGTACGCCACGAGCTGATTACCCTGGCCCGCGCCGGGATGACGCCGATGCAGATCGCCGGGCAGTTGCAGTGCTCGGAGAAGAACGTTTACAGCATGCTCGCCGAGGCCATCGGCAAGCAGCAGCTGTCGCTGGAGCAGGCGCTGGACTTGCCTGAAGAGCTGATGGGTGAGGTGCAGGACGCGTTTCTCGATGGGGAGGGCGAGTTGCCGCCGGTCGCCGAAATTGCAGAGCTGTTCGCCGGGAGGGTGCCCGAGGGTGTGCTTTATTGTGTGCGGGCGGCGTTGCAGTCTGAATTTGAGATGTGAGACGGCGTTTGCGCCAAGCCCTGTGCAGTTGTAACGATTCAGTACAGAGCGTCTCTTGCCTATAACTGCCGCTCATGCTTAGCTGACTAATAATTAGATTTTCCGTATTTTCAGTCTAACCGTGAGTGTTTTATGCCGTTAACCGATCAACACCGCTTTGGCATGCAACTGGCCCAGATGTCCCGTGGCTGGCGTGCCGAACTGGACCGGCGCCTTGCTGGCCTCGGGCTGTCCCAGGCGCGCTGGCTGGTGCTGCTGCACCTGGCGCGCTTTGAAGAAGCGCCGACCCAACGTGAACTGGCGCAGAGCGTCGGCGTCGAAGGCCCGACTCTGGCACGCTTGCTCGATAGTCTTGAAAGCCAGGGGCTGGTGCAACGCCAGTCCGTGCTCGAAGACCGCCGGGCGAAAAAAATAGTCCTGTGCGCACCTGCGCTGCCGTTGATCGAACAAATTGAAACCATTGCCACACAGCTGCGCCACGAATTGTTCGATGGCGTCGACGAGGCGGATTTAAAGGTGTGCATGCGCGTTCACGGGCACATTTTGGCCAATCTGGAAAAATCCTGAGGCATAACACCGCACCGGTTTTTTGAGGGATCGCGCTGAGCAGACTATAAGAACTACTGGGCAATATCGTGTTCGTACCGGATGTACGAACGCCTGGAAACCGGTTTTGCTTATTTAAGGGATGCCCATGCTTGCAAGTCGGCACGTGCTGCGCGAGGGCGCCAAATGGCTGCTATTCGCGGGCGTATTCAGCTATTCGACCTGGTCGATGGCGTTGGGGTTGGGCGAAATAACGGTTCACTCAGCCCTCAATCAGCCGTTCAAAGCCGACATCGCGTTGGCCGATGTCGGCACTTTGACGCAAAACGATCTCTCGGCCAGCCTGGCCTCGGCGGAGGAATTCGGCCGGGCCGGCGTCGAGCGCGTGTTCTTTCTCAACGATCTCAGGTTCACACCGATTCTGCGTGGCAAGCGCCAGATGATCCGGGTGACGTCTCGTAAACCGGTCAGCGAACCGTTTTTGAATTTCCTTGTGCAACTCGACCAGCCCAATGGCCGCCTGTTGCGCGAATACACCGTGCTGATCGACCCGCCGGGTTCGCCCGGTATCGTGCCGGCCACCGATGAGCCGGATCCGCCGGCGCAGACTTCCGGGTTTCCTGCGGTCGAACCCGCTACAGCGAAGCCCCAGGCGGCACAGGGCAAGCGTGAAGCCGCGCCCGCGTCGCCGCCATCGGCAACGACTCCCGTCAACGATGGCCTGGCCGAGCAACTGGCCGCCAGTGTGTTGCTGAATCAACAACTGCAGAAAACCGTGGATGAACAGAACGCGAGGTTGCAGGCACAGGAGGCGCAGATTGCCGACGGCAGGAAGCAGGTCAGTGACTTGCAAACCCGTCTGGCGCAATTGCAACAACCGCCACCAGTGCCCGTCGCTGCGCCGATTGCACCTCCGTCAGCGCTTGCACCTGCTGCCGAGCCTGAGGGCGGTGTGAACTGGCCACTGCTCGCCGGCCTGTTGTTGGCGCTCGGGGCGCTGGGCGTGTTGTTCGTGCAGCGTCGGCGCCAGCAAACAGAGCAAGCGGGCGAGCCGCTGACGCTATTGCCGCAGGGGCCCGAGCCTGACGCCGACCCCGTCGACGCTGCCGCGCCCGTCACCACCAACGTGACGCCCGACCCCCGCGAAGAGCCGGGCGCGGGTGATGTACTCGAAGCCGTGGGCATTTATCTGGCTTACGGAAGGCTCGGGGAAGCCGCCGGGCTGTTACGCGATGCCTTGCAAAAGGAGCCGGAGCGCATTGACCTCGGCCTGCAATTACTCGAAGTGTACGGTCGTCAGGGCGACAGCGCCGCCTACGATCGGCAGGAAAGCCGTTTGCGCGACCTGGGTGTCGAGGACCGGCAACTTCAGGAAGCACGCATTCGCCATGCCAAACTGGTCAGCACTGCCGCGTTGGCGCCGGTTGTGGCGCTCGCCCCCGACGGTGGTTCCGTTCCAACAGCCCCCGAAGATGATTTCGAGCTGAATCTGGGTGAGCTGTCGATGGATGCCAATTGGGACCTGGAAGCGAGTAAAGAAACGTCCGTTCCGCCCGTGGCGGACGAAAACGTCTCACTGTCAGACCTGCAAGTATTGCCGGAAGGTTTCGACCTGGGAGAGGTGGCTAGCAAGGACGACGTGGAACTCGAATGGTTCTCCGAGCCGGACGCGCAGCCGCTGGATGATGACTTTCTCAATGAGTTCGATGATTCGCAGCGACCTCTGATGGGGGAGCCGGCCGCTGGTTCGGAAAAGCTGGAGCAGGCGCAAACCTGCATCGATGACGGCGATATCGACAGTGCGATTGCCTTGCTCACTGAATTGCTCAAGGAGGGCGATGAACCGCTGAAGCAAACGGCGCGGACGTTGTTGGCCGGGATTCGTTGAGAACCGATTGTTGGTGGTGTGTCTGGAACCGCTATCGCGAGCAGGCTCACTCCTACATTGGATCTCTGAACACCGTTCAAATGTAGGAGTGATCCTGCTCGCGATGGCTGATTGCCAAGCGACGTGATTAAAAGGTCTGTCCCAGATTCAGATACACCGCCTGTTCATCCGCATCATTGAGTCCATAGCTGAAGTTCAACGGCCCCAACGGCGTGTCGAAACCGATAAACACGCTGGCTGCGTTGATGTAGCCGCTGTCGAATTCATTATCGTTGTTCCACGCCCGGCCGCGTTCCAGCGAAGCACCGGCGTACAGTGGGAAGTCCAGTGGCAGGTATGATCGCGGCGTCAGCCGACGGTAATACACGGCGCGCATCAGGCTGACGTTCTGCCCGGAAATGGCGTCTTCGCGAAAGCCTGACAACTGCCGCGCACCGCCGAGCAGGAAGCTCGATGTCACCACATTGGCGTCATCCAGCGTGCGGCCGTAGCGCCCACCCAGAATCAGCGTGTCCGGGCCATGGCTCATGGCTTTGTCGAGTTTGAACTCCCACTGCCGGTAACGTGTGTCGGAACCCAGGCCCGGCTCGAACTGCGCAAAGGTCAGGCTGACGTCCTTGCCCTCGTGAGGGAAATACACGTTATCCAGCGAATCGTAAGAGTACTTCAGCGAGTAAAAACCCTCGTTGAAGCTTTCGCTCGGCAGGTCCTGATCACCAATGCGCACGTCAGCCTTGCCCCAGGCCTGACCGACGCCGAAACGCACTTCGCCATTGTTACCGATCTGGCGGCCGAGGTTGAGGCCGAAGCCATAGCGCTCGACGCGATATTGCGCGACCGGATCGTTATCGAGCACTGAATCGACATTCTGTGCTTCAAACGCGGCGTAGGGCGCGACGAAATAGCGCGAACCGACGTCCAGCGGCTGATAAAACTCGCTGTACAGTTCCTGTTTGTCGCCAATCTGCGCGCGGGTCAGCCATTCGGCGCCGAGGCGGTTGATACCGTTGACGCGATAGCTGGCGCCGAGATTGAAAGCGCTGTCGCCGCGCATGTCGTCCGACAGGTTCAGGCCAACTCGCAGGTAGTCGGTGCCGCTGCGTTTGCCGCGCGCGCTGATGACCAGCGTGTGATCGTTACCCTTGTGCACCACGCGGTATTGCACCTGCTCGAAATAGTCGAGGCCGTACAGGGTGCCCATGTCCGAGTGCAAGCGGCTCAGGTCCAGTGGTTCGCCGACGGGCTGGCGGATGTAGTAGCGAATCACGTCATCGTCGACTTTCGAATCGTTTTCGACGCGGATCGCGGTAATGACCGGCGTGCGCTGACCTGGCGAGCGGGCGGCGTTGAGTTCGGCATCCTGGGATTCGTCGGGTTTGAGCTGAGCCAGGCGCGTGTCGAGGATTCGGGTGGCGCGGTAGCCGGCGTCGATCATTTCCTGGGCTTTGCCGAAATCGGTCACGCCAAACGCTGCCAGCGCCGGCTGGATCAGCACGTCGGTGGGTTTGAGGTTGGCCAATTGTTCTTCAGAGTTGCTGCGGGTCATCAGGGTGATCGACTGATTCAGCACATCGACCACGGTGCTCAACTGTTTGCGGTTGCGCAGCGGCGTGCCGATGTCGACGACGATGGCGATGTCGACGCCCATTTCCCGCGCGACATCCAGAGGGATGTTGTCGGTCATGCCGCCGTCCACCAGCAGGCGGCCGTTGAGCTCCACCGGGGCGAATACTGCCGGGATCGACATGCTGGCACGGATCACCTGGGGCAGATGACCTTTGCGAAACACCACTTTCTCGCCGTTGGCAATGTCCGTCGCCACGGCGCGGAACGGAATGGGCAGCTTGTCGAAATCCCGGGTGTCGCTGGTATGCGCTAAAAGGCTCTCAAGCAACAGCGCCAGGTTCTGGCCCTGAATCACCCCCAACGGCAGGCCGAGGCTGCCGTCGTCGCGAAAGCTGAGTTTCTGTTTGACCAGAAAGTCGCGGTCGTCCTGCTTGCGTCGAAACGGCACGTCTTCTCGGGGCGGGGCGTCGGACAACGCGGCTTGCCAGTCGATGTTCAGCGCGAGTTTTTCCAGTTCATCGATCTGATAGCCCGAGGCGTACAGTCCGCCGACCACCGCGCCCATGCTGGTGCCGGCGATTGCATCGATCTTGATGCCTTGCTCTTCCAGGGCCTTGAGCACGCCAATGTGCGCCAGCCCGCGCGCCGCGCCACCGGACAACACCAGGCCGACTTTCGGTCGCGGTGTTTCACCGGCGTAAACCAACACGGGAAGCAAACCAAGCAGCAGGCAGAACAGCAAACGGCGCATTGTGAGTCTCGGGGCAAGCGGTAAAGCCGGCTATTATAGCGGCGCCCTCTGTCTCATGAGTCCAGCGAACATGACTGTCGCCAAAGCAGAAGTTGTTATCACCTATTGCACCCAATGCCAGTGGCTGCTGCGCGCCGCGTGGCTGGCGCAGGAGTTGCTCAGCACGTTTGCCGATGATCTCGGCAAAGTCTCACTGGTGCCCGGCACCGGCGGGGTGTTTCACATCACCTGCGCGGGTGTGCAGATCTGGGAACGCAAGGCCGATGGCGGTTTCCCCGAAGCCAAAGTGTTGAAACAGCGGGTTCGCGATCAGATTGATCCTGACCGTGATCTTGGGCACAACGACCGCGCTCAGTGAGATGCGGACTCGGCAGCGACGGTTTTCTTGTTGGCCGAGCCTGACATCCGCGCCGACACCACGATGGCGATAATGATCAACGCGCCACCGATGAGCATGCGCAGCGTCGGGGTCTCACTGAACAGCAACCAGGCGATGGTGATTCCGTAAACCGGCTCCATGGCGAACACCACCGCCGCCGTGCGCGCCTTGATCACCGCCAGGCTGGCCACGAACAGGCTGTGCGCCACGCCCGTGCAGAACACCCCGAGCAGAGCGATCCACAGCCAGTCCAAAGCGCGGACCTCACTCAGTTGTGGCGCTGCGACTGGCAACAGACACAACGCGACCACCACGTTCTGGCACAGCCCCGCCTGCACCGCCGGGATGCGCCCTGAGCTGGCGCGATTGGTCAGCGACAGCAGGGAAAACAGCAGGCCGGACAGCACCGCCCAGAGCAAACCGACGGTCGCGCCACTGCCCAGGTCGAACGCCGGCGTCACCAGCACCAGCCCGAGGCTTACCAGCACCACCAGCACGATTTCATTGGCGCGGATGCGCTCACGGAAAATCAGCCCTTCGAGAATCACCGTAAAGGCTGGAAAACTGGCAAAGCCCAACGTGGCGATGGCGACACCGGCAATCTTCACCGAAACGAAAAAACTCACCCAGTGTCCGGCCAGCAACACGCCGCTGAGCGCCAGGCGCCGCCAGTCCACCGCTTGCAGTTTTTGCCAGCCGTTCTGGCTGGCGAAACGGGCGAAGAAAGCCAGCGCGAGCACGGCAAACGCGGCGCGGCCGAAGACGATAACTGCCGGCGACGCGGCGGCGAGTTTGCCGAACACACCGGTCAGGCCGAACATCAAAGCGCCGATATGCAGGGCGCCGAGGGCGGTACGCGGAGTCATTGCAATCCTTGATCCAGACACAGTTTTGATCGTTCCCACGCGCAGCAAAGGAATGCCTCCAGGGACGCTCTGCGTCCAATGACGCGGAGCGTCACGGCTGCATGCAGGAGCATGGGAACGATCATCAAGAGAGCGCCAGTCTAAAGCGCTGGCGCCGTCGCGTCTGTCATCCGAATCCTCAATTTGTGAACGATGTGCGCTGTCACACGACTGACGCACGCCTGTCACGGTCGATTAACCGGACGCGCGCAAGCTGGCGAAAACATCGCAGAGGGTTGCCCATGACCAGCGCCGAGCTCGCCAGACCCAGCCGCAAACAACGGGTGCGAACCCTGTGGATCTCCGACGTGCACCTGGGCACGCGCGATTGCCAGGCCGAGCATTTATCGCAGTTTCTCAAGGGCTATCATGCCGACAAGATCTACCTGGTCGGCGACATCATCGACGGCTGGAAACTGCGCGGCGGCATGTACTGGCCTCAGGCACACACCAACGTGATTCGTCGTCTGCTGACGATGAGCAAGCGCGGCACCGAGGTAATTTATGTCACCGGCAACCACGATGAATTTTTAAGACGCTATTCGAAGCTGATTCTCGGCAATATCCAGTTGGTCGACGAGGCGGTGCATGTCACGGCAGATGGCCGGCATTTGCTGGTGATTCACGGCGATCAGTTCGACGTGATCACCCGTTATCACCGCTGGCTGGCCTTTCTCGGCGACTCCGCCTATGAATTCACCTTGACCCTCAATCGCTGGCTCAATCACTGGCGGGCGCGGTATGGCTACGGGTACTGGTCGTTGTCGGCGTACCTCAAGCACAAGGTCAAGACGGCGGTGAGTTTCATCAGCGACTTTGAGGAAGCCATCGCCCATGAATGCGTGAAGCGTGGACTGCATGGGGTGGTTTGCGGACACATTCACCATGCCGAGATTCGCAAGGTGGGCGAGGTCGATTACCTCAACTGCGGCGATTGGGTGGAATCGTGCACGGCGCTGATCGAGCATTGGGATGGCACGATCGAGTTGTATCGGCTGGCGGATGCGCAGGCGCGCGAGGCGCAGTTGAAAGCGGCCAGGGTTGCCGAAATCGCCTGACCCACACAGATCCAGATGTGGGAGCGGGCTTGCTCGCGAATTCGCTGTGTCAGACAAGGAAATATCAACTGACACACTGCTTTCGCGAGCAAGCCCGCTCCCACATTTCTTCATCTGCGGTGTGCTCAGGCCGGGCTGTGTTGCTCCATCGCCACCTTGTAAATCGAGTTCTTTGGCTGCGCAAACAGCCGCTCCATCATCGGCTCGAAAAAGCTCAACGGCAGGCTTTCGTAATTCGGATCAAACGCCGCCGCATCGTATTTGGCGCAAAACTCGGCCGTCGCTTGAAACTGCGGATGGTCCTTGAACTGCTCGCGCAGGTGCCGATCCATGCCCAGGTGATGAAAGAAGTAGTACCCCTGAAAGATCCCGTGCTTCTCGACCATCCACAGATTTTCGGCGCTGACAAACGGCTTGAGAATCGCCGCAGCAATGTCCGGGTGGTTGTAGGAGCCGAGGGTGTCCCCGATGTCGTGCAGCAGCGCGCAAACCACATACTCCTCGTCGCGGCCATCACGAAAGGCACGGGTTGCGGTTTGCAACGAGTGGGTCAGGCGATCCACGGGGAAACCACCGAAGTCGCCTTCGAGCAATTTCAAATGAGTGATGATCCGCGCCGGTAGCTGTCTGGCATAGGCGCTGAAGTCGGCGGCGATGATCGCCCAGTCTTCCTCGGTGCCGTCCTTCATATGGGTAAAGCGGGCAGTGGCATTCACGGGCAGAGCCTCCTTCAGAACGCTACGCGACCCAGAATCATGTCGCGGTACATGACAAAGTCACCGAGCAGGCTGTACAGCGGATGCTGGAAAGTCGCCGGTCGGTTCTTTTCAAAGAAGAAATGCCCGATCCAGGCAAAGCTGTAGCCGGCCAGCGGCAGGGCCAGCAACAGCAGCCACGCGCCTTTGGCGACGGTCAGGGCGAGGATGAAAATCACCAGGCTGGTGCCGATGAAATGCAAGCGCCGACAGGTGCTGTTGCTGTGCTCGCTGAGGTAATACGGGTAGAACTCAGCGAAGCTGTTGAATTGCTTTACGTTTTCCACGACTGCGATCTCTGTGGTTATTGTTCTGGCGACGAGTTGTGCGGCGGGTAGCTTATTTGAGTCTAGAGTGATCATGGGGGTGGGCCAGTGACAATCGGCGCCACTTTAGTATCCTTCGCAAATCGGCTCGCAAGATGCAGCCCATCATGTAAAAGAATAAGACGCCATGAGCGAACGAACGACTTCTGCAAGCTGGGCGATGGGGATTGTCAAAGCGCTGGAGATGGACGGCCTGGATTGCCGGGTTCTGTTCAAGCAACTGGGGCTCGATTACGCAGCGCTGGACGATCCGGACGCGCGCTTCCCGCAAGACTCCATGACCCGGCTCTGGCAACGCGCGGTCGACTTGTCCGGCAACCCGGCGATCGGCCTGAACATGGGCAAGGTGGTGCGACCGGCCTCGTTTCATGTCGCCGGCTATGCGCTCATGTCGAGCAACACCCTGGCCGAAGGCTTTCAACGGCTGGTGCGTTATCAGCGCATCATCGCCGAAAGTGCCGACCTGAGTTTTCGTTTGCTCGATGAAGGGTATGGCCTGATCCTGACGGTTCACGGCGATCATCTGCCGCCGACCCGGCAAAGTGCCGAAGCGTCACTGGCCTGCGCCCTGGCGCTTTGCGGCTGGCTGAGCGGGCGCACGCTGCACCCGGTGAAAGTCTTGATGCAGGGCGATGAACCGGCTGACCTGGAGCCTTACAAGCTAGCCTTTCACGCACCGATGACCTTCAGCGCGCCGTACGATGCGCTGATTTTCGAACGGGCCGACATGGAGGCGCCGCTGCCAACGGCCAATGAGGCGATGGCGCTGTTGCACGACCGTTTTGCCGGGGAATACCTGGCGCGTTTTTCCGAAAGCCGCGTGACCCACAAGGCGCGACAGGTGCTTTGTCGGCTGCTGCCTCAGGGCGAACCCAAGCGCGATACCGTGGCGCAGACCTTGCACCTGTCCCAGCGCACTCTGCAGCGACGCTTGCAAGAGGAGGGGACGAGTTTTCAGCAGTTGCTCGACGACACCCGACGTGAACTGGCCGAGCAGTATCTGGCGCAACCGGGCATGACCTTGCTGGAAATTGCCTACCTGCTGGGGTTCGCCGATCCGAGCAATTTCTTCCGTGCCTTTCGCCGCTGGTTCAACACCACGCCCGGCGATTACCGGACCCGGCTGTTGCAGGCACCGGGCACGATCAATGACGCCAGAACGCCGGAATACACAGCACAAACACGGTAATGATCTCCAGTCGCCCGAGCAGCATGCCGAACGACAGGATCCACTTGGCCGCATCCGGCAGCGTGGCGAAGTTGCCCGCCGGGCCGATGGTTTCGCCCAGACCCGGGCCGACGCCGGAGACGGTGCTGGCGGCGCCGGTCAATGCCGTCATCCAGTCCACGCCGAGCAGCGACAGCAGCAGGGCGATCACGCAGATGGTGATGGCGAAGAAAAACGAAAAGGTCAGAATCGAGCGCACGATTTCTTCGTCGAGGCGGTGGCCGTTGTACTTCTGCTTGATCACCGCGCGCGGGTGAATCAGTTGGTTAAGGTTGGCCTTGAGCAGGATATAGGCGACCTGGAAACGGAAGATCTTGATCCCGCCCGCGGTCGATCCCGAGCAGCCGCCGACAAAGCCCAGATAGAAGAACAGCATCAGCGAGAAATTGCCCCACAGGCTGTAATCGCCCAGGGCAAACCCGGTGGTGGTAACTACTGAGGTCACGTTCAGCGCCACATGCCGCAGCGCCTCCAGCCAATGCAGTTGGGTGGTCCACCAGTACCAGGTGCCGAGCACCAGCCAGGTCACCAGCAGCATCGCCAGCAAACCCTGTACCTGTTGATCCCTGATCAGCGCCTTGCGGTTGCCGCGCAGTGTCGCCACGTACAGGGTGAACGGCAGGCTGCCGAGGATCATGATGACAATCGCCACCCAGTGCACCGCCGGTTGCGTCCATTTGGCCAGCGACTGGTCGGACGTCGAGAACCCGCCCGTGGAGATGGCCGACATCGCGTGGTTGATCGCATCGAACGGGCTCATCCCCGCCCACCAGAACGCCAGGCTGCCGAGAATGGTAATGCCGACATATGCCGCCACGATCAGCCGCGCCACCATGTGCGAGCGCGGCATGACTTTTTCCGAGCGGTCCGAGGATTCGGTCTGGAACAGGCGCATGCCACCGATGCGCAACAGCGGCAGAATCGCTACCGCCATACCGATAAAGCCGATGCCGCCGATCCAGTGCAACAACGAACGCCACATCAGGATGCCGGGCGACATGTTGTCGAGGCCGTTGAGCACTGTCGCCCCGGTGGCGGTGATGCCGGACATGCTTTCGAAAAATGAATCGGTGTAGCTGATGTGCTGGGTCAGCAGAAACGGCAGCGCGGCGAAGATACACACCACCAGCCAACTGCTGACGGTCAGCAGATACATGTCCCGCGGGCGCAGGTGGATGTGTTCGGGTCTGCCGGGAATCACCAAGGCCAGGCCGGCGACGAAGGTGATCATGCTCGCCCAGAGGAACGACGGCAGATCGCTGGTGCGCTCGAAAATCACCAGGGTGGCCATCGGCACGACCATGGCGACAGCCAGGGTGATCAGGAAGATGCCGATGATAAAACCAATGATCCGTAAGGTCGGCAACGCCATGGAGTCCGCTCGGGCTGATGTGGGAAGGGCGCCATTCTACCTGTGGGGCAGGGCATGTAAACCGGCAGGCGGTGCGCAGTTAAAGCTAGAATAGCCGCACATTTTTTTCAGGAGGTGGCCGATGCAGGCTCTCGACGCGTTGCTCAACCGTGTTTCCGTTCCCCGACTGGTCGAACCGGCCCCGACTGCCGAGCAGCGCGAAGCCCTGTTCCGGGCGGCCATGCGTGCACCGGATCACGGCCACTTGCAGCCGTATCGCTTTCTGACCGTCGAAGGCGCGGCTCGTGAGCAGATGGGCGAGTTGCTGGCCGAGGCTGCGCAAATGCAGGAAGGCGAAGTCACCGAAGCGATGATCGACAAGGCCCGCAACGGCCCGTTGCGTGCGCCGCTGGTGGTCGTGGTGATCGCCAGATTGCAGGAACACGTCAAATATCCGAAGGCCGAGCAACTGCTGGCCGCCGGGTGCGCGGCTCACGGGATCCTGCTGGCGGCGTATGCACAGGGGATTGGCGCGGTTTGGCGTACGGGCGAGCTGGCTTATTCGAAGCATGTCGCCAATGGCTTGGGACTGGCGGCGGACGAGGAGGTGATTGCGTTTCTCTACCTCGGCACGCCGCAGAAGGAGCCGCGGGTAGCGGAGAAGGTTGATGTGGCGCAATTCGTCAGCGCCTGGCCCGGTAACGCCTGATACCCCGATCAAATGTAGGAGTGAGCCTGCTCGCGAAGAGGGAGTGTCAGTTGTCATATTCGTTGACTGACACACCGCTTTCGCGAGCAGGCTCGCTCCCACATTTTTTTTGCTTCAGGGCTGGGGCACGACCCCCGGCACCAGCGGCAATTCCAGACTCGCCACAAACCCGCCCTGCGGATGATTGGCCAGCGTCAGGGTGCCGCCATGCCGTTCCGCCGCCCGCTTGGCAATCGCCAGTCCCAACCCATGGCCGGCCGCCGTTTGCCCCGGCGCCCGATAGAACGGCTCGCCCAACTGACTTAGATGCTCAGCCTGCACCCCGGGCCCGTGGTCGCGCACGCTGATGACCATCCGCTCGCCCTGGCGTGAGGCCTGCAGTTCAATCGGCTGATCCGGCGGGTTGAAACGCTGGGCATTGCGCAGCAAGTTGTCGACGGCGCGTTCGATCATCGTCGGCCAGCCCTTGAGGTTCAGTGGCGGCTCGGCATTGAGTTGCACGACCTGTTCCGGCGACGCCAGTTGTGCGTCCTTCTGCAGCGTGGCGAGGAGCGCGTTCAAATCCACGTCTTCGGCGCTGGCATTGTCGGCATCGACCCGCGCCAGCACCAGAATTTCGCTGATCAGCGCTTCGAGGCGATCGCATTCGCGGGTCAGTCGTGGCCAGAGCTTTTCGCGTTCTTCAGGACTGGCCCGTTCCGCCAGTGCCAAGGCAATGCGCAGGCGCGCCAGTGGTGAGCGCAATTCATGGGACACGTCGCGCAGCAATTGGCGCTGACTGCTGATCAGGCTTTGCAAGCGCGCGCCCATGCGGTTGAAGTCGGTCGCGAGTACGCCGAACTCATCACGGCGGTTGGCCAGCTTCGCCAGGCTGTTCTGCTGATACGTGGTTTGCCCCAGATCATGCACCGCGCCGCGCAGACGGCTGAGCGGGCGGGTGATGGATAGGGTCACCAGCAAGCTGAACAAGGTCAGTACCACCAAGGCGATGCCGAGTGCACTCAGCGGCCAGAGCAGGCTTTCGCGGTGCCACGAATCAAGCTCCGGATGCGGGATGCGATAAATGAACAAATAAGTGTCACCGGTTTTTGCACTGGTGAACTCGTCGGTCAGACGCCGCCACGGCAGGCGACGGTCATCGTTATTCTGCCGCGCTTCGAAGGCAGCGGCGCGACGCGGGAAGGTACCGCGGACCACCGGATCGCCGGTTTCGTTGAGCACTTGAACGTCGATGTGGTACTGGCGTTTGCGTTGTTCGAGGATGTCTTGCGCGGCGTCTTCGCCCTGGGTTTCGTAGGTTTGCGTCCACTGCGCGGCGAGTGTGTTGAGGCCCGGATGGCGGCTGAGAATCCACGCGTCCTGGTTGAGCATGTGCCCGAGCAGAATCGACAGCCCGGCTACCAGAGCGATGGCCAGCCAGAAGCTTGCGAGAATTCGCCAGAACAGTGAACGCACAGAAATTCCTCTGACAACATAAAAACCATTGTAGGAGTGAGCCTGCTCGCGATAACGGTGGGTCAGTCAATTAATGCTTATCTGACACACCGCTATCGCGAGCAGGCTCACTCCTACAGTTGGATCGGTGGAAACAGGCCCGACGGGGTAAGCCGTCGGGCCTAGGGTTAACGCATTATTGCGCCTTTTGTGCCTGCTGCGCTTTCCAGGCCTTGAACTCGGCCCATTCGGCGCGGCGTTCGGCGCGTTTCTTCTGGATCTCGTCGAACTGCTTCTGTTGCTCCGGCTTCAGCAGCCCACGCACCTCGGACTCGGCTTTCTTGTGGTTGGCCGCGATCTCGTCCTTCATGGCTTTCTGGTCGGCCGGCGAGAGTTTTTCCAGGTACTTGTCGACCACTTGCTTACGCTCGTGCATCTGCTCGCCCATGATCTTGCGGATCTGCTCGCGTTGTTCGCGGGACAGGTCGAGCTGGCTGTACGGGCCTTTGCCGTGCATGCCGCCGTGCATCTGACCGCCGTGGCGCGGGCCGTCAAGCGGACCACCCAGCGGACCGCCATCCTGCGGCATGGCCATGGCCACGGTTGGCAGAGCGGCAGCGAACATCAGAGCGATAAGAGTCTTGCGCATGGTGTATCTCCTTGTCTCGTTCCCGGTACGTTCCGGATGAGTGCAGATTACGCAGATCAAGGTCAGCGGCGGTCAGCGCTGGGTAAAGCTTCGGTAAAGACGCTTCGTCATCAGCCTGACAATACATTTTTGTGGCGAGGGAGCTTGCTCCCGCTGGGCAGCGAAGCGGCCTCGCTGTCCGCCTCAACAGCAGAGGGATTGCTGCGCAATCCAGCGGGACGGTGCGACGATTCGACAAGCTCCCTCGCCACAGAGGCCTGAGTGTTTCCTAGAGGCTGTAGTAGTAACCCCGGCTACGCAGCGCAACGATGCGCGGGCGGCCGTCGGGGTGGGGGCCGATCTTTTTGCGCAGGTTGCTGACGTGCATGTCGAGGCTGCGGTCGTACAGGGTCAACTTGCGGCCGAGCGCCAGTTGCGCCAGCTCCTGCTTGTCCAGCGGCTCGCCGGGCTGCTTGAGCAGGGCTTCGAGCAGGCGGCTCTCGGATACCGTCAGGGTCAGTTCTTTTTCGTCGATGCTGACCACGCCGCGCACCGGGCTGAAACTCAAATCACCCAGCTCAAGCTGCGTCGACACGGCGGCCGGGTGGCTGCGGCGCAATACGGCGCGCAGGCGGGCGGTCAGTTCGCGTGGGTCGCAGGGTTTGGCCAGGTAATCGTCGGCGCCCAGTTCGAGGCCGAGGATACGGTCCAGCGGTTCGCCACGCGCTGAAAGCATCAGCACCGGCAGGTCGGCGTGGTCGTTGCGCAATTGCTTGAGCAGTTCCAGACCGCTGCCGTCGGGCAGCATCACGTCCAGCACCACCGCCGCGGGGGCGGTTTCGGCCAAGGCCTTGCGGGCGCTCTGGCCATCGTGGCAGGCGCGCACCTGGAAGCCTTCCTGGCTCAACCAGCTACTCAGGAGTTCACACAACTCCTGGTCATCATCAATCAGTAACAGCTCGCTCATGACTCACTCAATTTAGCCACTGCCGACGTTTTCGGCTTGCACCACTGGCAAAGATACCGCAGAGCAGCGCCAATAGCGCTACTCCAGCGCCAGTGACGAACCACTGCTGCTGATCGGTCAGCAGACGCGGCAACGGACTCGCCTGGGCTTCCTTGAGTTGCAGCTTCAAGCGCTGATTCTCTTGGCGCAGCCGGGCGAGTTGGGCGCTTTCGCGGGTGTTGTCGGCATTTTGCAGTTGTTTGTTCAGTTCTTCGCGTTGCTGCTCGCTGGCCTTGAGGCGCTGCTGCAACTCGGTGATCTGACTGCCGGCACTCAGCGACAATGGCGTGGAGCTGCCACCCTCGGTGGTTTCCTCACCATGGGCGGGCGCCATGATCGACAACGTGAGCAACATCAGACACAACGGACCCTTGCGCATCGCGACACCTGTTTCCAAATGGATATTGGGCAGGTTGTCGGCAGGCAAACGAGAATAATGAGCGATTGAGAGGGCGATGAACCGAGAAGGTTCAGTGCTGCGAGTAATGCAGAGGGATGGCACATGTTGAAACTGTGGCGAGGGAGCTTGCTCCCGCGGGACTGCGCAGCAGTCCCACTGCTTTTGAGTTGAAAAAGCGGGGGGCGCTTCGCTCCCCAGCGGGACGGTGCGACGATTCGACAAGCTCCCTCGCCACAGTGGGGATTACGGTAAGACTTGTTTGAAAGGTTTGACGATCACGTTTGCGTAGACGCCAGCGGCGATGTACGGGTCGGCGTCAGCCCAGGCTTGCGCGGCGTTCAGCGAGTCGAACTCGGCAACGATCAGGCTGCCGGTGAACCCCGCTGCGCCCGGATCATTGCTGTCGACGGCCGGGTGCGGGCCGGCCAGGACGATGCGGCCTTCGCCCTTGAGTGCTTGCAGGCGTTGCAGATGCGCCGGGCGTGCAGCCAGGCGTGCTTCGAGCGAGTTGGCGACGTCGGTGGCAATGATGGCGTAGAGCATGTCAGTCCTCGGTTTTCGGTGTTGTAGTGTCGGCGTCGTGCAGGTGACGAGACAGGTAGATGCCTTGCGCGACCAGGAACAGCACCGTCATGCCCAGGCTGCCGAACACCTTGAAGTCGACCCAGATGCTCTGGAAGGTAAAGGCAACGAACAGGTTGGCCGCGCCGCAGAACAGGAAAAAGCCGATCCAGGCGATGTTCAGGCGCGTCCACACCGGGTCCGGCAATGTCAGCGCGTGGCCCATGATGCGCTTGATAAGCAGGCGGTCACCGATGAAGTGGCTGCCGATGAAGGCCGCGGCGAACAGCCAGTTGACCACCGGCGCTTTCCATTTCAGGAAGGTTTCGCTGTGGAAGGCCAGCGTCAGGCTACCGAACACCAGGCACGCAATCAGCGTCAGCCATTGGCTCTTTTCCAGCTTGCGCTGTTTGATGAACAGGGCGCCGTACACCACCAGAGAACTGATGATCAGCATCGCCGTAGCGCTGTAGATTCCGCCTACGGTCACTTCATGCCCGGCGATGTCGACGACCCGAGGGTCAAGTTTGTAAACGATGAAGAACAGCAGAAGCGGGATGAAATCGATGAATTGTTTCACAGTGAGAGCCAGAAGCTGGATGTGTCGGCATAATAACAAACATATGGGCGCGCGATAGCGCCGGCTGATTTGAGGTTACAACTCCCCGTGAATGTTGATTTGCACTGCCACAGCACGGCCTCCGACGGCGCCCTGGCGCCCGCGGTACTGGTTGCGCGTGCGTTCGAGAACGGCGTGCGAGTCTTGTCCCTGACCGACCATGACACCCTCGAAGGCCTCGCCGAAGCGCGTACGGCCGCCAACGAGCTGGGCATGCAACTGGTCAATGGCGTCGAATTGTCTTGCACCTGGGGCGGGGCGACCATTCATGTGCTGGGCTACGGTTTCGACGTCAACGCTGCACCGCTGGTTGAGGCCATCGCCAAATTGCACGATGGCCGCTGGCTACGGTCGGAAGAAATAAGCCGCAAGCTCGCCCTCAAGGGCATGCCCGGTGCCCTCGAGGGCGCCCGACAGGTCCAGCAGGAACTGGGCGACAGCGGTAACGCGCCAGCCCGCCCGCATTTTGCCGACTGGATGGTGCGTGAAGGTTTTGTAAAGGATCGCGCCGAGGCGTTTCGCAAATGGCTCGGCGCCGGCAAGCTCGGCGACGTCAAGCTGCATTGGCCGACCCTGGAAGACACCGTTGGCACGCTGCGCGCCGCGGGTGCCTGGGTCAGCCTGGCGCATCCCTGGCACTACGATTTCACCCGCAGCAAGCGCCGGAAGCTGATTGCCGACTATATTCAAGCAGGCGGGCACGCAATCGAGGTGGTCAACGGCCATCAGCCTGCGGAGCAGGTGGGCAGCCTGGCGATCCTTGCCCGTGAGTTCGGTCTGCTGGTCAGCGCCGGCAGTGACTTCCATGGCCCTGGCGGCTGGTCCGAGATCGGCCAGTACCGGCCGGTTCCCGAGGACCTTCCACCCCTGTGGTGTCGGTTCAAACATGACACAGATATTGCCGCCGTCTGAACAGGTAGAGAATGTGAGTCAATTTTTCCAGATACATCCGGAAAACCCGCAAGCGCGCCTGATCAAACAGGCGGTCGAGATCATTCGCAAGGGCGGGGTGGTGGTTTATCCCACGGACTCGTCCTACGCCATCGGTTGCCAGATCGGCGACAAGACTGCCATCGAGCGTGTACGCCGCCTGCGCCAGCTCGATGAAAAGCACAACTTCGCGCTGATCTGCAGCGACCTGTCGCAACTGGGTAACTATGCCAAGATCGACACCGGCACCTTCCGTATCCTGAAGGCGCATCTGCCGGGGCCTTACACCTTCATTCTCAACGCTACCCGTGAAGTGCCGCGTCTGTTGCTGCATCCGAAGAAACGCACGATCGGCCTGCGCGTGCCAAGCCATCCGATTGCCCTGGCGCTGTTGGCCGAACTCGGCGAGCCGCTGATGAGCGTGACCCTGATCATGCCCGGCGACGAAGACCCGCTCAGCGATCCGTACGAAATGCGCCAGTTGCTTGAGCACCAAGTGGACTTGATCGTCGACGGCGGCTTCGGCGGTATCAAGGCCTCGACGGTCATCGATCTGACCGGCGACGACCCGGAAGTGGTCCGTGTCGGTTGCGGCGATCCGACGCCGTTCATGGTCGAGGCCTGAATGTCCGCAGTGGAAACCGTGGTCGATCCCCAGGCCGGCGCTCAACAGGAGCTGCCGTTTGCCATGGTTTATGGCCAGGCGGTCATGGAAATGCCGCTGGACCTGTACATTCCGCCCGATGCGCTGGAAGTCTTCCTTGAAGCGTTCGAGGGCCCGCTCGACTTGCTGCTGTACCTGATCCGCAAACAGAACATCAATATCCTCGACATCCCGGTGGCGGAGATCACCCGCCAGTACATGGGCTATGTCGAGTTGATGCAGTCGGTGCGCCTGGAACTGGCCGCCGAATACCTGGTCATGGCCGCGATGCTGGCCGAGATCAAGTCGCGCATGCTCCTGCCTCGCGCCGAAACCGTCGAAGACGAAGAGGACGACCCGCGCGCCGAACTGATCCGCCGCTTGCAGGAATATGAACGCTTCAAGGCGGCCGCCGAAGGTATCGATGGCCTGAGCCGGGTCGGCCGCGATGTGATCGTGCCCAGACTCGACGCGCCAGAAGCGCGGGCGCGCAAGCTGTTGCCCGATGTCGCGCTGGAAGAAATCCTGATGTGCATGGCCGAAGTGCTGCGCCGTGGCGACATGTTCGAAAGTCACCAGGTCAGCCGCGAGGCGCTGTCTACGCGCGAGCGCATGAGCGATGTGCTGGAACGGCTCAAGGGCGGCGGTTTCGTGCCGTTTGTCGAGCTGTTCACCGCCGAAGAGGGCCGCCTCGGTGTGGTAGTGACCTTTATGGCGATCCTTGAACTGGTCAAGGAATCCTTGGTCGAGCTGGTGCAGAATGAGCCGTTCGCCGCGATCCACGTGCGAGCCCGAGCCGAATAACGAGTCCAAACATGAACCTGACTGAACCCCGCGAGCTGGCGCCCCTGCTTGAAGCCTTTCTGTTGGCCTCGGGAAAACCGCAATCACTTGAGCGCCTGTTCGAACTGTTCGAAGAAGGCGAGCGGCCGGAGCCGGCGGTCTTCAAGAAAGCTTTGACCCTGCTCGGCAAGTCCTGCGAGGGCCGCGCCTTCGAACTCAAGGAAGTCTCGTCGGGCTATCGCCTGCAGATCCGCGAGAAGTTCTCGCCCTGGGTCGGTCGACTGTGGGAAGAGCGCCCGCAACGCTACTCGCGTGCCTTGCTGGAAACCATTGCGCTGATCGCCTACCGCCAGCCGATCACCCGTGGCGAAATCGAAGACGTACGTGGTGTGGCGGTCAACAGCAACATCGTCAAGACTCTGCTGGAGCGCGAGTGGATTCGCGTCGTCGGCTACCGCGACGTGCCGGGCAAACCGGCGATGTTTGCCACGACCAAGGCGTTTCTCGATCACTTCAACCTGAAAAACCTTGAGGACCTGCCGCCGCTGGCCGAACTGCGCGAGATGGAAGCCGAGCCGGTGCTGGATTTCGACGACGCGCCGGTGCCGCAGAATCTGCAGGAACTGGCCGATGCCAGCGCCGAGCCGGAGGAAGAGAAGGAAGAAACCAGTTTCCACAGTTTGCTGCTGGAACTGGACAGCATGGAAGAGGGGATCAAGACCGATTTCGACGATTTGCTGCGCGATGCGGCGGATGGCGAAGCGCCGGTGTCTGAGCCCGAGATCACCGAGCCGGCGGTAGAAGTTGAACCGCCTGAAGCCGAACCGGAGGAAGACATTCTCGGTGTCGCCGAGGCCCGCGAGAAACTCCTGGCTGCCGTTGCCGCCCTCGAACTGCCAGAACCCGAACTTAGCGAAGAAGAAGCCGAAGCCCGAGCGCTGGCCGAAGCCATCGAAGCCGAACGGCGCGAATTCGAGGACTGACCCGATCACAAGAACACCGCCATCCCTTGTAGGAGTGAGCCTGCTCGCGATAGCAGTGTCTCTGACAAGAAGATGTCGACTGACACACCGCAATCGCGAGCAGGCTCACTCCTACAAGGGATCTGTGTTTTTCTGGAGAACGCGATGAGCTCAACCAAAGACCCCTGCATCAGCCTCTGCAAATTCTCCGACGACATCTGCCTCGGTTGCGGCCGCAGCAAGCGCGAGATCAAGGCCTGGAAGAAGCTCGACAAGGACGACAAGCGCACGGTGCTGGCCGAAGCCGCGTTGCGCCTGATCAAACTGGGCGGTGCCGGTCGGCGGAAAAAGAAATAACTGTCGATCGATCAGCTAGTCTCTGATGCGCGATGGCGCACATCCGCGTATGATTCGCGACCCTTCGGCGATCCCTTCGCCCGAAAACACAGTTTTCAATGCTTCAGGCGCCGCCTGAACAGACCACACCGGGAGGTGCCCAGATGAGTGACATCAATCAGAAAGACGACCAGGAAATCGGCCCAGCAGGCGAAAAACTGCAGAAAGTCCTCGCCCGTATCGGCGTCGGCTCGCGCCGTGACGTCGAAGCCTGGATCAGCCAGGGCCGGATCAAGGTCAATGGCAAAGACGCCACCCTCGGCCTGCGCGTCGACATGCACGACGCCATTACCATCGATGGCAAGGTGATCAAACGCGAAGAGGCTGCCGAATCGGTGCGCCGCGTGATCATGTACAACAAACCCGACGGCGAAATCTGCACCCGTGACGACCCGGAAGGCCGTCCGACCGTGTTCGACAAGCTGCCGCGTCCGAAAGAAGGCCGCTGGATCAACATCGGTCGTCTCGACATCAACACTACCGGTCTGCTGATGTTCACCACTGACGGTGAACTGGCCAACCGTTTGATGCACCCGTCCTACGAGATGGACCGCGAGTACGCCGTGCGTGTCCGTGGTGAAGTTGACGACGAGATGATTGAACGCCTCAAGGCCGGTGTGGTGCTGGAAGACGGCCCGGCCAAGTTCACCGACATCAAGCAGGCGCCGGGTGGCGAAGGCTTCAACCACTGGTATCACTGCGTGGTAATGGAAGGCCGCAACCGTGAAGTGCGTCGTCTGTGGGAATCGCAGGGTCTGGTGGTCAGCCGTCTGAAGCGCGTGCGCTTCGGTCCGGTGTTCCTCAACTCCGACTTGCCGATGGGCCGCTGGCGCGAAATGAGCCAGTACGAAGTCGACATCCTCAGTGCTGAAGTCGGCCTGACGCCGGTGGCGATGCCGCAACTGAACGCCAAGAGCAAGGACAAGCTGGAGCGTATGCAGCGTAAATCGTCGCGGCCGATGGCCAAGACCGAGCGCGTGCGCACCTTGCGCCCAGCCGCTGGCACACCGACCGGTCCACGTCCGGGCCGCGAGCCGCAGATCGAAGGCGAGCGTCCAGGTCGCAAGCCGGTTGCCCGTGACGGCGAGCGCGCACCGCGTCCGGCCAATGGCCGTACCGAGCGTGGCGCGCCTGCCGGTCGCGGTACGCCGGTGGCTGATCGTCCAGCGGACACCACCAATAAGCGTCCGGCCAAACCTGCGCCGAAGCGTCCGGGGATCAAACTGGTCGATGGGGACAAGCCATCCGGCAAGCGTCGCGGTGCACCGGCCGGCTCGGGTCAGCGCCCGGGGTTTGGACGCAAGAAACCGGAGTGATCGGGTTTAGCGCCGAATGAAAAAACGCCAACCGCAGGGTTGGCGTTTTTTTTCGTCTGGCGCAACTCATGCAGCGTCTGACAGGGCTCTTTCGCGAGCAGGCTCGCTCCCACATTGGATCTGCGGCGTACACAAATCCTTGTGGGAGCGAGCCTGCTCGCGAAGGCGTCAGTCGCCTAAAACACAAAGCGCCCATCAAACACCGGCTTGTCATCCAGCGCCAACACCCCGCCGGAGAAGATCAGGTCCAGATGATGGCTGCCCTTGGCGCCACCGCCCAATCCCAGATGCAAGCCACAATGCCGCTCTTCAAACCCGGCATTGCGCGCATACAGGTCTTTCACGCCTTCATTGGTGCCAATCCCCAGTTCTTCGATCCGCCGGTTCGACGGGTTGGCGTCCAGGTATTTGTTGAAATCATGCTCCAGCCCCGGTACGTCGGTGGCGATGCGGCTGATGGTCGAATTTTCGATCCACAACTCCAGTGGTGACTCCAGCACGCCGTATTTGCGTGCAAACGGAATAGTACTGAGAAAGGTGCCCTTGAATTTAACGTGGCCGTTAATGGCTTCGCTGTGGGTGGCGATTTCGCCGGGGGCGAGGTCGAAGTTGCCGACGCCGTTGATGTCGGTCCACTTCTTGATGCTGCTCATCGGTGTTTCGAACCACGAGCCGTGGTCATCCTTGAAGCTCAGCGTGGTCGCTTGGGACATGCGCTGGATCAGGTGACTATTGAGCCCGGCGATGCGCTGCGGGGCGATGCTGAAAGTGTCATAGAAATAGTCGCCGTAATCCTTGAACAGCAGCGACTTCTTCCAGTTGTCCGCCATCACCGCTTGCAGAGCGCGGACGAACTCCGGGCCGTCGGGGCGCGGGTTGGGCAGGGTGGAAGAGTCGTAGAAGAAAATGTACAGATCGCTGTCGGCAATTGCCTCGGCCAGCGCTGCGGTGCTTTCCAGGTCCAGGCGTCGCGCGCTGAAGCGAAAGCGCGGATGCTCGCCGGCCTGTTCGGCGATGGCGCCGGTCAGGGCTTCGTAGTCGGCAGTGTGGCCGAGCAATACCTTCGCCGAGTCGAGGCCGGCAAGGGCGGGGTGATGTTCGAGGTAGTAAAGGAAATGCGAGATCGCGCGGGACTTATCCATGAATCCTCCCTGACTGACCGTGACGAAAGCGGCAGGCACGACCGGCCGGACCGTGCCTGCCCGGGATGTGTTACAGAGGCCACATCGCCGTGCCGAACGGAACCACCGCATCGGCTTGCATCATTTCCACGGCGGCCTCATGGGTCGGTGCTTCAAACCATTCGTCCAGTTGCAGTTCGGTATCCAAGTCTTTTTCCAGTGCTTGCATGGTCGATCTCCTAGATGACTTTCACGGTTTATGACTGACCGGTCGAGGTGGCCGGTGAGACGTGAAAAACCTAGTTCAGAGCCTTTTAGAATGCAAAAAAATGTTTATTTAATTTTTAAATAGATTTTTTATTCTGTTTTTGGCCGGCGTTTTTCTTATTTAAAAACATAAAACTAAGCGCCTACTTTCGTTAGTGAGCTAGCTACCGTCAATATGCAGACGGCCTACGGAAAATTCTGAAACGGAAATTTTTCGTTACGCGCTGTCAAGAAAACCTTACGAAAACGCGCCTGAAGCCGAGCCAATCGAGGGCCATCGGGCCGCTGTAAGGAAAAACTGCCGAAGCGCTGCCGGGCAGGGGCTGCGCGTGGCTCTGGCGCGCTTGTTTCAGCGGCGTTTGCGCGGTGATATGCGCCCCATGCCTGTCGTGCAGGCGCATAACAAGAAGGAGGCGCAATGAACGCCGCGACTGATTTCCACTTCTCCCCGTGGGACGGTTTGTTCCTCGTCCACGCCGATGGCCTGCAAAGGCCTGACTCAATTTTTGCAGCCGCCCGAGTGTCTCGAGGCGGATACACGCAATCCCGGCAACCGCCACGCTGATCCAGCGGGGTCTGGCAGCAGGGGGTTAGCGGTGTACAATGCGCCGCGTTTTAACTGTGACCCTCTGCGTAATCGCGCCAATCTCAAGGCTATCCGCCTTGTTCACTCCGCCGCGCCACAAGCGTGTCGGGTTCGATTTCGTCACAGATAAAAACAAACAGGTGACGCATGACCGTTGTAAATGAGCTGAACTCCTGGTGCCTGCGCTGGGGTTTGATCGGGGCTGCCTGAAATCGCAACCTTGCAGCAACGTCTACTGAACATCATCAAACCTTGCGTGAGACCTTTTTCATGAGTGGACAACCCTCGCAATCAGGCGAGCTTAAGCGCGGCCTGAAAAATCGCCACATTCAACTGATCGCCCTCGGTGGCGCGATCGGTACCGGCCTGTTCCTGGGATCTGCCGGCGTGCTGAAATCCGCCGGTCCGTCGATGATCCTTGGCTACGCCATCTGCGGCTTCATCGCCTTCATGATCATGCGCCAGTTGGGCGAAATGATCGTCGAAGAGCCGGTGGCCGGCTCCTTCAGCCATTTTGCGCACAAGTACTGGGGCGGTTTCGCCGGTTTCCTGTCGGGCTGGAACTGCTGGATTCTGTACATTCTGGTGGGCATGTCGGAGCTGACCGCGGTCGGCAAGTACATCCATTACTGGGCACCGGACATTCCGACCTGGGCCTCTGCAGCGGCGTTCTTCGTGCTGATCAACGCGATCAACCTGGCCAACGTCAAAGTCTTCGGTGAAGCCGAATTCTGGTTCGCGATCATCAAAGTCGTCGCCATCGTCGGCATGATTGCCCTGGGCAGTTACTTGCTGGTCAGCGGCCACGGCGGCCCGCAAGCATCGGTCAGCAACCTGTGGTCCCACGGCGGTTTCTTCCCCAACGGAGTGAGCGGTCTGGTGATGGCCATGGCGATCATCATGTTCTCCTTCGGTGGCCTGGAAATGCTCGGTTTCACCGCGGCTGAAGCCGACAAGCCGAAAACCGTGATCCCGAAAGCGATCAACCAAGTGATCTACCGTATCCTGATTTTCTACATCGGCGCGCTGGTAATCCTGCTGTCGCTGACCCCGTGGGACAGCCTGCTGGAAACCCTGAATGCGTCCGGCGACTCCTACAGCGGCAGCCCGTTCGTGCAGGTGTTCTCGATGCTCGGCAGCAACACCGCCGCGCACATCCTCAACTTCGTCGTGCTGACCGCCGCATTGTCGGTGTACAACAGCGGCACCTACTGCAACAGCCGCATGTTGCTGGGCATGGCCGAGCAGGGTGACGCGCCGAAAGGCCTGGCGAAGATCGACAAGCGCGGCGTGCCGGTGCGGTCGATCCTGGCCTCGGCGGCGGTGACGCTGGTGGCGGTGCTGCTCAACTACCTGATCCCGCAGCACGCGCTGGAACTGTTGATGTCGCTGGTGGTTGCAACGCTGGTGATCAACTGGGCGATGATCAGCTATTCGCACTTCAAGTTCCGCCAGCACATGAACAAGACGAAGCAGACGCCGCTGTTCAAGGCGCTGTGGTACCCGTACGGCAACTACATCTGCCTGGCGTTCGTTGCGTTCATCCTCGGCGTAATGTTACTGATCCCGGGGATTCAGATCTCGGTGTACGCGATTCCGGTGTGGGTCGTGTTCATGTGGGTCTGCTACGTGGTCAAGAACAAACGCAGTGTGCAGCCGGTGGTGCCGGCGACGGCGAAATAACCTCGCAGGCAGAAACGACAAACCCGGCCAGCGTGCCGGGTTTGTCATTTCCAGCCTCACACAAATCCCCTGTAGGAGTGAGCCTGCTCGCGATAGCGGTGTCTCAGTCAATAAATATGAACCTGATATACCGCTATCGCGAGCAGGCTCACTCCTACAGGGGATCTGCGTCATGCTTCAGCGCTGTTTCAGGTTATCCTGCACCCTCTGAACACGGACGCTTTTCCATGCTGGTGATTTCCAACAACGTGCATCTGCCCGATGCCGAGATCGAACTGACGGCCATCCGCGCCCAGGGCGCTGGCGGGCAGAACGTCAACAAGGTCTCCAGCGCCGTGCACCTGCGCTTCGACATTCCCAACTCCTCGTTGCCGGAGTTCTACAAGGAGCGCCTGCTGGCGCTACGTGACAGTCGCATCACCAGCGACGGCGTGCTGATCATCAAGGCCCAGCAATACCGCACGCAGGAAGCCAATCGTGCCGATGCGCTGGAGCGGTTGGTCGAGTTGATTCAAAGCGCCACCAAAGTGGAAAAGAAGCGCCGCCCGACCAAGCCGACCCTCGGCTCGAAGAAGCGCCGCCTCGAATCGAAGACCAAGCGCGGCAGTATCAAGGCCGGACGCGGCAAGGTCGACTTCTAATCCTCGCGATACTTCGCCGTGTGCTTGTACAGATACACGCTCAACGCCAGACCGCTCAGGGCCGCAAGAGCGGCAAACAGAAAGATCGAGGCAAAACCGAACCCCGCCGCAATCGCCCCGGCCAACGGCCCGGTGATCCCCAGCGACAAATCAATGAACAGTGAATAGGCACCGACCGCCGCACCGCGGCTGGAAGCAGGCACCAGATTCACCGCTTCCACGCCCAGCGCCGGAAACACCAGCGAGAAGCCGAAGCCACTCAGCGCCGCGCCGGCCAAGGCCCAATTAGCGTCCGGTGCAATCCACAGCAGCAACAGGCCCAGGGTTTCCACCGACAGGCAAGCGATCGCCACGCGAAAGCCGCCGAGGCGGTTGATCAGGTTGCCGAACAACAGCCGTGCACCGATGAAGCTGGCGCCGAACAGGCTCAGGCACAGCACCGCGTTGTCCCAATGCTGCGTGGCGTAATACAGGGTGATGAAGGTGGCGATGGTGCCGAAACCGATCGAGCCCAGCGCCAGTCCGCAGCCGTGGGGAAAAACTTTGCCGAGCACATGCATGAAGGGCAGGCGTTCACCGGAGACGATCGGCGCTGCCATCTTCGGCCACGCCAGCACCAGGCCGAGCAGGGCGAGGAGGATGATGCTTACGCCCATGCTCCACAGGCCCAGCCGGCTGACCAGCCACACGCCAAACGGCGCGCCGATCGCCAGCGCGCCATAACTGGCGATGCCGTTCCAGGAAATCACCTTGGCCGTGTTCGCCGCGCCGACACGGCCGATGCCCCAGCCAATCGAGCCGGAACCGACCAGACTTTCCGCGCTGCCCAGCACAAGTCGGCCGATCAGCAGGCTGATCAGGCTGAGCATCGGCAGGCTGTGCGTCCACGCCGAAATCAGCATGAACACACCGCTCAAGCCGCATCCGGCGAGGCCAATCATCACTGCCCGTTTACTGCCCTGGTTGTCGATGATCTTGCCGGCATACGGACGGCTGAGCAGGGTGGCGAGGTATTGCACGCTGATCACCAGCCCGGCGATCACTGCGCCAAAGCCCAGGTCGCTGTGCACATAGCCCGGCAACACGGCGAGCGGAATGCCGATGTTCAGGTAACCGATAAAGGTGAAGAGGACGATGGAAACCACTTGCAGCGTAACCGCGAAGGGGCGCTGGGGTTCGGATACAGAGGGCGACATGGGTAACGATCCACGGGAGCAGCAGATTAGATAGGCTGCTCATGATACCGGCGTGAAACGATCAAGGGCGGGGAAAAGTAAAACTATTTGCCGGGCGGCGCTTTCAGGATTTCGCCGGGGCGACCAATTGCGTGGTGACGAGAGCGGCGAGGGCGTTTTCTTCGCTGCCGAAACGTTCGAGCAGGGCGGCCTGTTTCTCAGGGGGAAGGCGATTCCAGATCTCGATCATTTTCTCGGTGGCGCCGATCAGCACGGCAGCTTGGCTTTCAGAAAATTCATCGGTCATGGCGGTCTCGGCTTCAGGCAGTGTGGAAAGCGCATCTTAGCGCTTTCCACACGGTCTGTACGGCGGGGACTTTACTCTTCGCTGTCGGCGTTGCGGCTGTCAGCGGCTTCTTGCGGCTCGGGCTGTTGGGCACCGGCGTGTTGCGGGGTCGTCTGCTCAGGTACGTGCAGGCTTGGGAAGGGGAGATTAGGAATCTCGTGCATGGTCGCGCTCCTCGCTAAGTCTGTTGATAGATCAGGTGCTCCGCGCTTTTACAAAGCCTGCGCAGGATACAGCAGGAAAAATGACAATCAGACTTTTAATTCAAAATAATGCGACAGATGGCCGCAGGGAGGAAGGCTCACCATAAAACCAATGTGGGAGCGAGCCTGCTCGCGAAGGCAGTGTGTCAGGCAACATTTGCGTTGAATGACACACCGACTTCGCGAGCAAGCCCGCTCCCACAGGGTTGTGTATTGCAGAAACTATTTGCAGGCGTCAGCGATGGCGTCGGCCAGTAATGCGAGGCGGGTGGCGTCAATGCCGGCGACGTTTGCCCGGCCAGAGCTGACCATGTACACGCTGTGCCGCTCACGCAGAGTCTTCACTTGCGCCGGCGACAGGCCGGTGTAGGAGAACATTCCGCGCTGCACACCAATGTGCGCAAAGCGTTCGCGCAAACCATGCGGTTCCAGCGCTTGGACCAGACCGCTGCGCAACTGCGCGATACGTAGTCGCATGGCCTCCACCTCATCGGCCCAGCGCGCTTTCAGCTCTGGATCGGCGAGGATGGTCGCGACTACCGCCGCGCCGTGATCCGGCGGCGTCGACCACAGGTTGCGGGCGATGTTGGCCAGTTGGCTGCGGATGTCGATGAGCTTGTCGGCGCTTTTTGCACAGACGATCAGCGCACCGGTGCGGTCGCGATAGAGGCCGAAGTTCTTCGAGCAAGAACTGGTGATCAGCACCTCCGGAATTTCGGCGGCGAACAAGCGCGTCGACCACGCGTCCTGCTCCAGGCCATCGCCAAAGCCCTGGTAGGCAAAGTCGATCAGCGGCAGCAGATTACGGCTGCGCACCACCTCAAGCACACGCTTCCAGTCGTCATGGCTCAGGTCAAAACCGGTCGGGTTGTGGCAGCAGGCATGCAGCAGCACCACGTCACCCTTGGGCACTTCCTTGAGCACGGCGAGCATGGCTTCGACATCGAGGCGGTTGTCGCTGCCCACGTACGGGTAGTGACTGACCTTGACCTCGGCGGCAGCGAAAATGGTTTCGTGGATCGGCCAGGTCGGGTTGCTCAACCACACGCCCTTGCCCGGCAGGCATTGAGCGATGAAGTCCGCAGCCAGACGCAACGCACCGGTGCCGCCCGGGGTCTGTGTGACGCCGGCGCGTTGTTCTCTGATCAGTGGCGAGTCGGCGCCCAGCACCAGCTCGTTGATGACCTTGCCGAACAATGGGTTGCCGTGGCCACCGATGTAGGTTTTGGTGTCCTGGCTTTCGACCAGCCGCGCTTCGGCGATTTTCACCGCTTCAGGGATCGGCGTCAGGCCCTGGGCATCCTTGTAGACGCCAACGCCGAGGTCGAACTTGCGCGGATTGCTGTCCTGCGCATACGCCTCCATCAAGCCGAGGATCGGGTCGCCGGGCACCCGGGCGATGGCGTCGAAGTGCATTACTTGCGTCCTTCTGCGGTCTTGGCCACTTCGTCAGTGCGCGCGGCCATGATGAAGTCGTTGCGGTGCAGGCCTTTGATCGAATGGCTCCACCAGGTCACGGTGACTTTGCCCCATTCGGTCAGCAGGCCCGGGTGGTGGCCTTCGGCCTCGGAAATCTCGCCGACGGCATTGGTGAAAGCCAGTGCGTGTTTGAAATTCTTGAACAGGAAGACTTTTTCCAGCTGCATGATGCTGTCGCGCACTTCGATGTTCCAGTCAGGGATCTGCTTGATCAGGATCGGCAGTTCTTCGTCGCTGACTTGTGGCGCATCGGCGCGGCAGGCTTCGCAGTGGGCTTGGTTCAAAGTGGACATGGTGTATTCCTGAAATCGAGTGTGTTTTTTTTATTAAAGCGTATATGCCGTCACGCTAAAGCAAAGTGACGGCGACTGACAGACGCAATTGTCAGCAAAAGTCGCGGTTCAGGCGGCTTTGGGTTTCGGCGGAAATTTCGGCGCGTGCAAGCCCAGCTGCATGCCCTGGCGGACCATGGCCATGATGTCTTCATGAGCGACGTCGAACAGGCGCTTGAGGTTCGGCAGGACAAAGTACAGCGGTTGCAGGATGTCGATGCGATAGGGCGTGCGCATGGCTTCCAGCGGATCGAAGGCTTGATGCTCAGGCTCGTCCGACAGGCAGTAAACGGTTTCTTTCGGCGAGGACAGAATTCCGCCACCGTAAATGCGCTTGCCTTGCGGAGTGTCGACCAGGCCGAATTCGATGGTCATCCAGTACAGCCGCGCCAGGTACACGCGCTCTTCCTTGGTCGCTTGCAGGCCGAGTTTGCCGTAGGTGTGGGTGAATTCAGCGAACCACGGGTTGGTCAGCAGCGGGCAGTGGCCGAAGATCTCGTGGAAAATATCCGGCTCTTGCAGATAGTCCAGTTCTTCGCGGGTGCGAATGAAAGTCGCCACCGGAAATTGCTTGCTGGCGAGCAGTTCAAAAAAGGTCTGGAAGGGAATCAGCGCCGGCACTCGGGCGACCTGCCAGCCGGTGGTCTCGCCGAGCACTTTATTGATCTCGCCGAGCTGCGGGATGCGGTCGTGGGGCAGACCGAGTTTTTCGATACCGTCCAGGTATTCCTGGCACGCACGGCCCTCGATCACTTTCAACTGGCGAGTGATCAGCGTGTTCCACACCGCGTGTTCTTCGGCGGGGTAGTCGATAAAACCTTGCGCATCGGGCTCGCGGGCCACGTATTGCGTCTGCTTCATGCTGCTCTCCTGCTAGGGGAATTCGTTTTTGTTATGTCCAGCGATGGCTCAAGGATTACCCGAGAGTGGCCGGAGATGCAGCACGTTGAAACGCAATCATGTAGGAAATTTCGGCTAATTTCGTAAAGTTATCGTTACGCTTTGTCGGGTAATCAGCATTTACAGTGATTGGCAGGTTTGAAAAGGGCTAGTGCTGTCACATAATCTTGACAACTATCTGCGTGCCTCGACAGAAAGTCGGGCACCAATCCCTTGTAGGAGTGAGCCTGCTCGCGATAGCGGTGGGCAAGCTAAAAATTATGTTACTTATATGCCGCTATCGCGAGCAGGCTCACTCCTACAGGTTCTCCGTCGTTCATTCAGGTGTTTTTATGCGCATCAAAGTCCACTGCCAGAACCGCATCGGCATCCTGCGCGACATCCTTAATCTGCTGGTGGCGTACGGCATCAACGTCGCGCGCGGTGAGGTTGGCGGCGAGCATGGCAACGCGATCTATCTGCATTGCCCGAACCTGATCAACATTCAGTTCCAGGCCTTGCGCCCCAAGTTCGAGGCGATTGCCGGGGTGTTTGGCGTCAAGCGCGTCGGGCTGATGCCCAGCGAGCGTCGGCACATGGAGTTGAACGCGTTGCTTGGGGCGCTGGAGTTTCCGGTGCTGTCGATCGACATGGGCGGCTCGATTGTCGCGGCCAACCGCGCGGCGGCGCAGTTGCTTGGAGTACGCGTCGATGAGGTGCCGGGGATTCCGCTGTCGCGCTACGCCGAGGATTTCGACTTGCCGGAGTTGGTGCGCGCGAACAAGTCGCGGATCAACGGCATGCGAGTCAAGGTCAAGGGCGACGTCTTTCTCGCCGACATCGCGCCGTTGCAATCGGAGCATGACGACAGCGAGGCCATGGCCGGAGCCGTTCTGACTCTGCATCGCGCCGACCGCGTCGGCGAGCGCATCTATAACGTGCGCAAGCAGGAACTGCGCGGCTTCGACAGCATCTTTCAGAGTTCCAAAGTCATGGCTGCCGTGGTCCGTGAAGCGCGGCGCATGGCACCACTGGACGCGCCGTTATTGATTGAAGGCGAAACCGGCACCGGCAAGGAATTGCTGGCGCGCGCCTGTCACCTGGCGAGTCCGCGCGGGCAGTCGCCGTTGATGGCGCTCAACTGTGCAGGGCTGCCGGAATCGATGGCCGAGACCGAATTGTTCGGCTACGGCCCCGGGGCTTTCGAAGGCGCGCGTGCCGAAGGCAAACTTGGCCTGCTGGAATTGACCGCAGGCGGCACGCTGTTTCTCGACGGTGTCGGCGAGATGAGCCCGCGTTTGCAGGTGAAACTGCTGCGCTTTTTGCAGGACGGTTGCTTCCGCCGCGTCGGCAGCGACGAAGAGGTTTATCTGGATGTGCGGGTGATCTGCGCAACCCAAGTGGATTTGTCTGAATTGTGCGCGCGCGGCGAGTTTCGCCAGGACCTGTACCACCGCCTGAACGTCTTGTCGCTGCATATCCCGCCGCTGCGCGAGTGCCTCGACGGATTGACGCCGCTGGTCGAACACTTTCTTGATCAGGCCAGCCGGCAGATCGGTTGTCCGTTGCCGAAACTGGCCCCGGCGGCGATGGATCGCCTTAGTCATTACCACTGGCCGGGCAACGTGCGGCAATTGGAGAACGTGCTGTTTCAAGCGGTGTCGCTGTGCGAGGGCGGTACGGTCAAGGCCGAGCATATTCGTCTGCCGGATTACGGCGTGCGTCAGCCGCTTGGCGATTTTTCGCTGGAGGGTGGCCTGGACGAGATCGTCGGGCGCTTCGAAAAAGCGGTGCTGGAGCGCCTGTATTCCGAGCATCCGAGCAGTCGCCAGTTGGGCAAGCGGCTCGGCGTTTCGCATACCACCATTGCCAACAAGCTGCGTGAGTATGAAGTTGGCAAAACCTCCGAAAGCTGAATGCAGTCTCTGTGGCGAGGGGATTTATCCCCGTTGGGTGGCGAAGCCGCCCCGGTTTTCCTGCAGGACGACCTCATTTGCAGGCTTTGCGACTGCTGCGCAGCCGAACGGGGATAAATCCCCTCGCCACAAATCTCCGTCACCCGCCAAACTTGGGATTGCCGCGAAGCGGCATGACACCGCCGGTTTTTCGTCTTCGACATATTTCAAATTTCCCCTGTAAGCCCCTCAAGTCCTTTGTTTACCGGTCCTTCGTCCGCCAATAAAAAGTTGGTCTGCAAATTGCTTATGGCTCAGCAGTACAGCAGTGGGCGGCAAACGTCCGGCATGCAGAGGAAAGAGCGTGGACAAGTACCTTTATGTGGCAATGACCGGCGCCAGCCAGAACGCACTGGCGCAGCGGGCGCATGCCAACAACCTGGCGAACATCTCCACCAACGGTTTTCAGCGCGACCTGGAGCAGGCGCGTTCGATGCCGGTATTTGGTGACAGCTTTCCGGCGCGCGCGTTTGCCATGAGCGAACGGCCGGCCACTGACTTCTCGCCAGGCTCGCTGGTGGAAACCGGTCGCGACCTCGATGTCGCTGTGACCGGCAACGGTTTTATCGCCGTGCAGAACCCCAACGGTGGCGAAAGCTACGTGCGCACCGGCAGTCTCAACATTGATGCCCTCGGCGTCTTGCGCGCCGGCAACGGCATGCCGGTGATCGGCAATGGCGGACCGATTGCCGTGCCGCCGGAGCAGCAGGTCGAAGTCGGCGAAGACGGCACCATCAGCATCCGGGCGATGGGCGAAGGCCCGCGTGTCATGGCCGAAGTCGACCGCATCAAGCTGGTCAACCCGGACATCAAGAACATGAACAAAGGCCTCGACGGTTCGATTTACACCAAGGACGGCCAGCCGGCCCAGGCCGATGCCAACGTCAAACTGGTTTCGGGTTTCCTTGAATCGAGCAACGTCAATGCCGTGGAAGAAATGACCTCGGTGCTGGCCCTGGCCAAGCAGTTCGAGTTGCACGTCAAGATGATGAACACCGCCAAAGACGACGACCAGGCCATGGCTCGGGTCTTGCAGATCAGCTAATTATCAGAACGTCGCGCCGTAAAACAGGCGCACGAGGAGAATCGAATGCTTCCGGCTCTATGGGTTGCCAAAACCGGTCTGTCCGCCCAGGACACCAACCTGACCACCATTTCCAACAACCTGGCGAACGTCTCGACCACGGGTTTCAAACGTGACCGCGCCGAGTTCCAGGACCTGCTCTATCAGATCAAGCGTCAGCCAGGCGCCCAGTCGACCCAGGACAGCGAATTGCCGTCGGGCCTGCAAGTGGGTACCGGCGTGCGCATTGTCGGCACGCAGAAAAACTTTACTGCCGGCAGCCTGCAAACCACCGAGCAGCCGCTGGACATGGCCATCGACGGTCGCGGTTTCTTCCAGATTCTGCAGCCGGACGGCACCACGTCCTACACCCGTGACGGTACTTTCCACCTCGACTCCAATGGCCAGATCGTCAACGCCAGCGGTTTCGCTCTGGAGCCGGCGATTGTTATCCCGAACGACGCGCAGACCTTCACCGTCGGCCGCGACGGCACCGTTTCCGTCACCATCGCCGGCAACCCGGCGTCGCAAGTGATCGGCAACCTGCAAACCGCCGACTTCATCAACCCGGCCGGTCTGCAAGCCGTGGGCAACAATCTGTTCCTCGAAACCGCGGCTTCCGGCGCACCGCAAGTCGGCACACCTGGCCTGGCCGGTTTCGGTACCACGCTGCAGAACACCCTGGAAACCTCCAACGTCAGCACCGTGGAAGAGATGGTCAACATGATCACCACGCAACGCGCTTACGAGATGAACTCCAAGGTGATCTCCACCGCCGACCAGATGCTCTCGTTCGTAACGCAGAATCTGTAATCAAGTCTTTGGGGCGACCGCAGGGTCGCCGGCAACACCGTGAGGTAGGGTCATGAATCGCTTTGTATCTGTTCTGGCATTGAGTGGGGTCGTCTCGCTCGCGGGCTGCGTCGCTCCGACGCCCAAGCCCAATGACCCTTACTACGCGCCGGTGTTGCCGCGCACGCCGTTGCCGGCGGCGGCCAACAATGGCTCGATCTATCAGGCCGGCTTCGAGCAGAACCTGTACAGCGACCGCAAGGCGTTCCGCGTCGGTGACATCATCACCATCACCCTGAACGAGCGCACCCAGGCGAGCAAGAACGCCAACTCGCAGATGGACAAGAACAGCGATAACTCGGTCGGCCTGACCTCGCTGTTCGGCTCCAGCCTGACCACCAACAACCCGATTGGTGGCGGTGACTTGAGCCTGAACGCCGGCTACAGCGCCGACCGTTCGACCAAGGGCGACGCCAAGTCCGGACAGAGCAACAGCCTGACCGGTTCGATCACCGTGACCGTGGCCGACGTTTTGCCCAACGGCATCATCGCCGTGCGTGGCGAGAAGTGGCTGACGCTCAATACCGGTGACGAACTGGTGCGCATCGCCGGTCTGGTCCGCGCCGATGACATCGCCACCGACAACACCGTGTCGTCGACCCGTGTCGCCGATGCACGCATCACCTACTCGGGCACTGGCGCGTTTGCCGATGCGAGTCAGCCAGGCTGGTTCGACCGTTTCTTCCTCAGCCCGCTGTTCCCTTTCTAGGTGGCTACGTTGAATCTGAAAAGCCTTATGGTCGCTGCGCTGTTCATGTCGGCGGCCTTCAACGCCCACGCCGAGCGGCTGAAAGACATCGCCAGCATTTCCGGCGTGCGCTCCAACCAGTTGATCGGCTACGGCCTGGTGGTCGGGCTTAACGGCACCGGTGACCAGACGACGCAGACCCCGTTCACCCTGCAGACCTTTAACAACATGCTCTCGCAGTTCGGCATCAAGGTGCCGCCGGGATCGGGCAACGTGCAATTGAAGAACGTCGCGGCGGTGTCGATCAGTGCCGATCTGCCGGCGTTCGCCAAGCCGGGTCAACAGGTCGATATCACTGTGTCCTCGATCGGTAACTCCAAGAGCCTGCGCGGCGGCACCCTGTTGCTGACCCCGCTCAAGGGCATCGACGGCAACGTCTATGCCGTGGCCCAGGGCAACCTGGTGGTCGGTGGTTTCGACGCCGAAGGTCGTGACGGTTCGAAGATCACCGTCAACGTTCCCTCGGCCGGTCGCATTCCCGGCGGTGCGTCGGTGGAGCGCTCGGTGCCGAGCGGTTTCAACCAGGGCAACAGCCTGACGCTGAACCTCAACCGTTCCGACTTCACCACCGCCAAACGTATCGTCGACAAGATCAACGACATGCTCGGCCCGGGTGTCGCGCAAGCCATCGACGGCGGTTCGATCCGCGTCACCGCACCGCTCGATCCGAGCCAGCGCGTCGACTACCTGTCGATCCTGGAAAACCTTGAAGTCGATCCGGGGCAGGCGGTGGCGAAAGTCATCATCAACTCGCGCACCGGCACCATCGTCATCGGCCAGAACGTGAAGGTCTCGCCGGCCGCCGTCACCCACGGCAGCCTGACCGTGACCATCACCGAAGACCCGATTGTCAGTCAGCCGGGCCCGCTGTCCAACGGCCAGACTGCTGTCGTGCCGCGTTCGCGGGTGAATGCCGAACAGGAAGCCAAGCCGATGTTCAAGTTCGGCCCGGGCACCACGCTGGATGAAATCGTCCGGGCGGTGAACCAGGTCGGCGCAGCGCCAGGTGACTTGATGGCAATTCTCGAAGCACTGAAACAGGCCGGCGCGTTGCAAGCCGACCTGATCGTGATCTGAGGCTGCTCACCATGGATATACGTAAAAGCGGTCTGGTCAGCAGCAGCGATTCGGGGTCTTACTCGGACCTCAATCGTCTGAGCCAGCTCAAGGTCGGCGACAAGAACAGCGAAGCGAACATGCGCAAAGTGGCGCAGGAGTTCGAATCGCTGTTCCTCGGTGAGATGCTCAAGTCGATGCGTTCGGCCACCGATGCGCTCGGTCAGGACAATCCGCTCAACACCCCGGCGGCCAAGCAGTATCAGGAAATGTACGACCAGCAACTGGCGGTTTCCATGTCCCGCGAGGGCGGTGGTATCGGCCTGGCCGACGTGCTTATGCGCCAGATGTCGAAGAACAAACCCATGGCGCCGGGTGAAGCCGCTGCCGCTTCTGCTGCCAAGCAGGAAGAAGCCAAAGCCAAGGCTGCGGCCGTGCCAACACCGATTGCCGCTGGCACCGTCGCCACCAACGGTCCGTTGTCGCGCCTCAATGGCGAACGTCCATTGTGGGCGTCACGCTCGGTGAATGCGCCGAACACCGATATTTCTCATCGCAATGATATGGCGCTGATCAATCAGCGGCGTCTGGCGCTGCCGCCGAAATTGGCCGATCGCTTGCTCGCCGGACTGGTGCCGTCGGCGCCGACGAACGCCACCACGGCGCCGACCAACGCGCTGCCATCGCGCGCCGCGACCAGCGCCGTAACCGGCACCGGTCCGCTGTACAACGGCGACTGGCTGGCCCGCGCCGAAGAGCAGAAAGCTGCGGGCGGGCAGATGCAGGTTTATGGCCGCGCCATGGCGCAGATTCCGCTGGCGCCGGCGAAGAAGGCGTTCAGTTCCGCCGACCAATTCGTCAACACCATGCTGCCGATGGCCAAGGAAGCCGCCGAGCGTATCGGTGTCGATCCGCGTTATCTGGTGGCCCAGGCCGCGCTGGAAACCGGCTGGGGCAAATCGGTCATGCGCGCCCAGGACGGCAGCAGCAGTCACAACCTGTTCGGCATCAAGGCCAGCAGCAACTGGAAGGGCGATTCCGCGCGGGCGATCACCAGCGAGTTCCGCAATGGCGCGATGGTCAAGGAGACGGCCGAGTTCCGTTCCTATGCCTCGTACAAGGACAGCTTCCACGATCTGGTGACGTTGTTGCAGAGCAACAATCGCTATCAAGAAGTGCTGAAGTCCGCCGATAACCCAGAACAGTTTGTACGCGAATTGCAAAAGGCCGGTTACGCGACCGACCCGAACTACGCGACGAAGATTTCGCAAATTGCCAAGCAGATGAACAGTTTTGAAAACTACGCTGCGGCGGGTGTCTCCACCACGCCTTTATAAGGCACCAGGTAATAAGGTCTGAACCATGAGTTTGCTCAATATCGGGATGTCGGGACTGTCGGCCAGCCAGTCCTCTCTGGCTACGACAGGCAACAACATTGCCAACGTCGACACCGCCGGTTATTCACGTCAGCAAACCGTACAGGGCACCAAGGCGTCGCAGCAGTACGGCACCGTTTTCATCGGTACGGGCACCACCCTGGCTGACGTGCGCCGGGTGTACAACTCGTATCTGGAAAGCCAGCTGCACACGGCGACCTCGCTCAACAGCGAAGCGGCGTCGTACCTGGCGCAGGCTACGCCGCTGGACGCCATATTGTCCGACACCAACACCGGCCTGACCGGTGTGCTGCAGAAATTCTTCACGTCGATGCAGGGCGTCTCGACGTCGGCCACCGATGACACGTCCCGTCAATCGGTGCTGACCGGTGCGCAGGCGCTGACCAGCCGTTTCAACACCCTCGCCAAACAGTTGAACGATCAGAACACCACGATCAATGGCAGCCTCGGCGACATGACCGCCCAGGTGAACAAGCTCGCCACTTCGATTGCCAACCTGAACCAGAAAATCGGCGAGATCTCCACCAGCGGTGGGGCGCCGAACGACCTGCTCGACAGCCGTAACGAAGCCGTGCGCCAGCTCTCGGAGCTGACCGGTGCCCAGGTCGTGGAGCGTGGCACCAGCTTCGACATTTATGTCGGCAGCGGTCAGCCGCTGGTGATTGGCAACACCACCAACAGCCTGAGCATGGTCGCCAGCAAAACCGATCCGTCGCGCATGTCGATCCAGATGGATCGCGGTTCGAGCACCATCGATATCACCTCGGTAATCAACGGTGGCGAAATCGGCGGTCTGCTGACCTATCGCAAGGAAGTCCTCGACCCGTCGCTCAATGAGCTGGGCCGTGTGGCCTTGGTGATTGCCGATCAGATCAACAGCCAGCAAGCCCAGGGCATCGACAAGAACGGTGACTTCGGCGCGGCGATTTTCAACAACATCAACAGTGCCGCGCTGATCAGTCAGCGCAGCATTGCCCAGGATGGCAACAGCGCTGGCTCCGGTAACCTCGATGTGACCATCAAGGACACCGGCAAGCTGACCACCAGCGATTATCAGGTCACGTTCACCAGCGCCACCGACTACACCGTCAAGCGCTCCGACGGCACCGACCTCGGCACTTTCAGCACCACGACCAATCCGCCGCCGGTGATCGACGGTTTCACCCTGGCCCTCAAGGGTGGCGCCTTGAGCGCCGGTGACACCTTCAAGGTCACTCCGACCCGCAATGCGGCCGCGAGCATCCAGACGGTACTCACCGATCCGAAGAAAATCGCTGCCGCAGGTCCGTTGACCGGAGTCGCCAGCGCCAATGGTCTGGGCACTTACACCCAGCCGACGCTCAGCGACAAGATCGACATCTACAACCCGACCGCCCAGGCTGACATGCAGGCGGCGCTGAAGAATTCGACGCCGGTCAAACTGGTGTTCGGCGCGGCCAGCGGCGGCAGCCAGTCGTACACCCTGGTCGACGCCAAGGGCGGGACGCTGGGCACCGGCACCATCGTGCCTGGCCAATCGAATACCCTGGACCTGAAAGTCGGCATCGTCGATGCCAACGGCAACCCGGTGCTGGACACCAGCGTCACGCCGAACGTGCAGAAAACCTTCAGCGTGCAGACCACCGTCGGCGGCACGCCGAAGACGGGCGAAACCTTCACCATGAACCTGACCGGCGCGGCCTCTTCGGACAACCGCAACGCCCAGGCACTGGTCGGCCTGCAGACCAAGCAGACAGTCGACACCGGTTCGGCGAGCAAGGGCATCAGCCTGACCGACGCCTACAACAAATTGGTGACCAACGTCGGTACCAAGACCGCCCAAGGCAAATCCGACAGCGCCGCGACCACAGCGATTCTGGATAACGCCAAAGGCGCGCGCGATTCGTTGTCCGGGGTCAACCTGGATGAAGAAACCGGCAACCTGGTCAAATACCAGCAGTACTACACAGCGTCTTCGCAGATCATCAAAGCTGCGCAGGAAACTTTCGCCACGCTGATCAACAGCCTTTAAGGAGTCGTAATTCATGCGCATTTCCACCGCCCAGTATTACGGAACGCAAGCTTCGGACTATCAGCGTAACTTCAACAAGGCCGTTGCCACCGCCAGCGAGGCGAGCAGCCTGCAGCGTATCAACACCGCGGCGGATGATCCGATCGGTGCCGGGCGTTTGCTGCAGCTGGGTCAGCAGGCGGCGATGCTTGATCAGTACAAGACTAATGTCGATACCACCAAGAGTGCGTTGAACGTGCAGGAGTCCACTCTGGACTCGATCACCACCGCATTGGCGCGAGCCAAAGAGCTGGCGCTGGCCGCCAACAACGGCACGATCACCGACAAGGATCGCCAGGCTTACGCTTCGGAAATGGGCGAGATCCAGCAACAAGTGCTGGGCCTGATGAACGCCAAGGATGCGAACGGCAATTACCTGTTCTCAGGTTCGAAAACCGATACCGCGCCGTACTCGAAAAATGCCGACGGTACTTTCACTTACAACGGCGACCAGACCACCATCAATCTGGGCATTGGCGATGGCATGACCGTCGGCACCAATACCACCGGTTGGGATGCCTTCCAGCAGACCATCAATACCGGTCGCACCAACACCAAAATGACCGCTCCAGCTTTGGATGACGGGCGTGTCGTGCTGTCCAACGGCACTGTCGGCACTGCCGCCACTTATGACGCCAAGTTCACCGCCGGGCAGCCGTATACCGTCGATTTCGTCAGCAGCACCCAGCTTAAAATCACCGATGCGTTGGGCAACGATGTGACCGCCGAGGCCAGTCAGAACGGCCTGGTCAGCAACAGCAGCGGCGCTAACCAGACTGTCAGCTTCCGTGGCGTTGACCTTAAGTTGAACATCAACCTGAAGGCCGGTGACACCAACCCGGATGCGGTCATTGCCGGGCACAGCTTCCAGCTGTCGAGCACGCCTGACTCGTTCACCACCACGCGCAGCCCTGGCAATACCTCGGCCTCGGTAATTACCGGCTCGACCATTACTGACCAGGCCGCCTACACCGCAGCATTCCCGCAGGGTGGCGCAGTCCTCAAATTCACCAGCGCCACCGATTTCGATCTGTACGCAGCGCCGGTGACGGCTGACAGCAAGCCGGTGTCCTCGGGCACCGTGGTCGGTGGCAACGCGACTGCGGCGGGTGTGACCTTCGCGCTGGGCGGTACACCGGCGACTGGCGATCAGTTCTCGATCCAGCCGAACAATCACCAGACTCAAAACGTGCTCGACACGTTGGGCCAGATGATTACTGCATTGAACATCCCGGTCGATGGCGATCCGGTCGCCAAGCAGAAGCTGCAAGGCGCGATGGAGGCGGGTCTGGGCAACATCGACGCCGCCGCCAATCAGATCGGCGCCTCGGTCACCACCATTGGTGCCCGCGGCCAGGCGCTGGACATGCAGGCCACCACCAACGACAGCCTGAGCATGGCGAACACCACGACGCAAGGCTCGATCCGCGATTCCGATCCGGCCGAAGTCATGACCCGCCTGACCTTGCAACAAACCATGCTACAAGCCGCGCAACTGGCGTTCAGCAAGATCAGCCAGTTGGGTCTGTTCAACAAGATCTGACGGTGTAGCGGGCGCATCAGCGCCCGTTTGCGCTGTCCCTCAGTCAATGTTTTTTCGCGATAATCAGGGCTCGCTTTTCCGAGCGGGCTCGTACCGCCTGTGAGCCCGCCGTGAATTCACTTCCCCTCGTCAGCATTGCCATTCCCGCGTTCAATCCGCGCTTTTTCGAGCGGACGCTGAACAGTGCTGTCAGCCAGACTTACGCTTCACTCGAAATCATTGTTTGCGACGACAGTCGTGGCCATGAGATCGAAGCGATTGTCAGGGCTGTGGCCGAGCGTTCGGGCGTTGCCGTGCGATATGTGCGCAACCCGCGCACGCTGGGCATGGTCGGCAACCTCAAGGCATGTCTCGATCAGGCGCAGGGCGAGCTGGTCAAGTTCCTGTGTGACGACGACCACCTCTATGCCGCATGCATCGAGCAGCAGGCGCACGAGATGGTGCGTGACGAGGTCAGCCTCGTGCTGGCTCAGCGGCTGTTCTGGGACGCAGACGACATCATTCTGCCGGCGCGCCTGGAAAATACTTCGCTGTCACCTGCCAGCGGTCTGTTCAAGGGTGACGATCTGCTGGGCATCTTTGAAAAATTCCCGGTCAATGTGCTGGGTGGTTTCACCAACGCCCTGTTCCGTCGTGCGGACCTCGCCGAACTGTTGCCGGCGCTGACTCAGGACGGCCACTGCTTTGTCGCGACCCTGGATTTTGCGCTGTACGTCTGCCTGTTGCGGCGCGGCAACCTTGCCATGTCGAACACTGTGCTCAGTGCCGAGCGGCTTTATCCGGAGCGTTTGAGTGCACAGCAGCCGATGAAGGACGCGGTTGAGGTCGAACGTGAGTGGATTCTGCAAATGCTCAAGGCGCGCAGCGGTGAATCAGCGCCGGCGCCGGGCTGGGTTCGCTATGTCCCGCTGACTAAGGCTGACGAATCGCCGCGGGTCTGGGAGGAGCTGCCGCTGAGCCGTACGCTGGGCACCAAGCAGAGTCGCCAGGAGTGGTGTGTCGGGATCGATAGCTGGAGCTTCGGCGAACTCTATGCGCACTGGCTGCAATGCCGCAGTCTCACCGAAGGGCAGCGCAAGTTGCTGCCGGAAACCCTCGCCGCCTGGCCGCACCAGCCGCGGATAGTGCCGATTATCATTGATGGCCAAGGCAGTCGCGATGGGGTCGAGCGCACGCTGGCGGCGCTTGCGGCGCAGGACTATGCGCCAGAACTGATTCTGGTGCTGTCCGCTGCCTGTAACGAGGCGACGCTGGATGGGCGGGTGTTCCGCATGCCACTGCAGGATAACGGGCTGGCGCAGATCAATGCATTGTTGCCGCAGCTGGAAGGGGCCGACTGGTTCTACCTGTTGCAGGCCGGTGATCGCCCGGTGGTACCAGCGTTGCTGGTCATGGCTGACCGGATTGCGCATTCGTCAACGCTCAGTTGCGTGTACAGCGATGAAGGCAGTCTGCGCGATGGTGAATCAGCCGAGCCCGCTTTCAAACCGGATTTCAATCTTGATCTCATGCGCAGCTACCCGTATGTCGGGCGTGCCTTGGCGTTCAAGCGCGAACGCTTTCTGGCACTGGGTGGTTTCGACGCGACGTTTGCCGAGCTGGCACCTCATGACATGCTATGGCGCATGGTTGAAAACGACGGTACCCAGGTGGTCGGGCATGTTGCTGAGGTACTGATGGAGTCGCCATTTGATCTGTCGCGATGGTTAGCCGAGCCGGGCGTCATCGAACAAAACCCGCGTGTGCTGCAAGCGCATCTGCAACGCTTGGGGATTGAGCATGAAATCCGCCGTGGCAGTTGCGAATTGCTCAATCGTGTCGACTATCGGCATGCCCGGCGCCCGCTGGTGTCGATCATCGTTGTCACCCGGGATCAGACCGCCGCCTTGCAGCGCTGTGTCGAAACCGTGCTGGAAAAAACCGTTTACACCGAATACGAGCTGCTACTGGTCGACAATGGCAGTGAAACCGCCGAGGCTCGAGCATGGCTGGACGGCATGGCGCAATTGGGTGGCGATCGGATCCGCGTAGTGAATTTCCCGCAGCGCGATAACATGGCGGCACTGCATAATTTCGCTGTGACCCAGGCCCGCGGCGAATATGTGCTGGTGCTCAATACGTTCGCGGTAATCACCCACGCTGACTGGCTGGACGAACTGCTCAATCATGCGCAGCGCCCGGAGGTTGGCGTGGTCGGCGCCAAATTGTTCAACCCGGATGGGTGTGTGCTGCACGCCGGCATGATTCTGGGGTTGCAAGGGGCGGTCGGGCTGCCATTTTACGGGCAATCGCTGCAATCGGACGGTTACATGTTCCGGCTGCAGGCGGCCCACGACTTGAGTGCTGTCGGCGGTGATTGTCTGATGGTGCGCAAGGCGGTTTTCGAGTCTGTCGCAGGACTCGACGAAAAGGATTTGAAACAGGCGCTGAACGTAGTGGATCTGTGCCTGCGCATCGGCCAGGAAGGTTATCTGGTAGTGTGGACGCCCTATGCTTTGCTGGCCCAGGGTGTACGACCGACTGTCGAGGCGACAGCCGAAGAAGGCCAGCAGCATTCACATGAGCAGGAGACCTTTTACAAGCGCTGGCTGCCGCGTATTGCCCGTGATCCAGCCTTCAACGTCAATCTGTCATTGCAGGGCGTCGGCGCGACAAGCTTCAGCCTTGAGCCGGGCCTGCGTACGGGGTGGACCGCTTTTTCCAGGCCACAATTGCCCAATGTACTCGCCGTGCCGATCAATGCCTCAGCGATTGGCCATTACCGCATGAGTCAACCGCTGATCGAGCTGGAAGCGGCCAACAGGGCCGAAGGGTGCATTCGCTACGGCTTGCCGTCGATCATTGAAATCGAGCGTCAGGCGCCTGATGTCATTGTGTTGCAAGGGCGCTACTCGCAAGGCGCCATCGATGAAATTCCACCGCTGAAAAAGTTTTGCCATGCCCGGCGTATCTTTGAGCTGGACGACTATGTGATCGACGTGCCCCATCGCAACGCCCATATCCGCAACATGCCCAACAAGCAGGAGATGGAGCGCATGGTGCGCCAGGCGGTCAGCTTGTGCGACCGCGTGGTGGTGTCGACTCAGCCGCTGGCCAATGCGCTGTCCGACATGCATCACGACATCCGAGTGGTTCCCAACATGCTCGCGCAAAACCTCTGGACCGGCCTGCGCAGCCAGCGCCGTACTTCGAAAAAACCTCGCGTCGGTTGGGGAGGGGGGACCAGCCACCACGGCGACCTGGCGGTGATTGCTGATGTCGTGCGTGAGCTGGCCAATGAAGTCGACTGGGTGTTTTTCGGTATGTGCCCGGATGACCTGCGCCCCTACATGCATGAGTTCCACGGCGTGATTGCGCTGGACGTCTATCCAGCCAAACTGGCCAGCCTGAATCTCGATCTGGCCCTGGCACCGCTGGAGTTCCACATTTTCAATGACTGCAAGAGCAACCTGCGTTTGCTCGAATACGGCGCCTGCGGTTATCCGGTGATTTGCACCGACACCGAAGCCTATCAAGGTTACCTGCCGTGCACGCGGGTCAAGACCAATAGCACGGATGAGTGGCTGCAAGCGATCCGTATGCATCTGGCTGACCCGGATGCCAGCTATCGGATGGGCGATGAGTTGCGTGAAGTGGTGATGCGCGATTACGTGCTGCGCGGCGATAACCTGCGGTATTGGGAGAATGGCTGGTTGGCGGATTGACCCGCTGATCAATCCACAAGAAGGCGACCTCCGGGTTGCCTTTTTTTTTGTCTGAAATAAATATTCATTTTGAATTCGATGGAAATTTTTCTCGCGGCTCAAGCTTTGTTTGCGACCTGTCGATATCTCTTTATTGGTTTGTTCAGTCGCTGGAGTGAGTCGCCTCGATGGACCTCTGTTCGTGCTGAAGCCCGGTTTCAACAACCACGCAAGGAAATAGCAAATGGCGGTAATAAACGGAACGAGTGAAGCGGAGTATCTATCCGGTACAGAGGGTGATGACGAGGTCTACGCTTTGGAATCGGACGACGTGATCTGGGGGACTGCAGGCACGGATCGGCTCGACGGTGGCGAGGGTTTTGACGCTGTTGACTACCGAGTGATGCCCGCTGGAATCAGTGTCGATTTGAGTGCAGCGCATTCGCTCGTGACCAAGGCGGACGGTTCCGTCGATACGTTGGTCGGCATTGAAAAAGTTATTGGCAGTGCCCTCGACGATACCCTCGCCAGCTCAATCGCCGGTGTAACGCTGGAGGGCAGTAACGGTGATGATGTTTACATCGTCGACAGCGCAGGTGTAACCATTGTTGAAGAAAGTTATGGTGGATATGACGAACTGCGCACCAGCGTTAACATCACCGGGATGGCTGACTTTCTGGAGAAGATGACCTTCACCGGTGCGGGGGATTTCAGCGGTTACGGCAATGACCAGAGCAACGTGATTGTCGGTGGCGCCGGCAATGACTGGCTGTGGGGCGGGGACGGCGGCGACCAATTCGTCGGTGGCGATGGTTTTGATACCGTCAGCTACACCGACAGTCTCACAGGCGTCAGTGCTGAGCTGTCGAGCACTTGGGGAGCAACGGGGATTGCCTTCGGTGACACCTACTCAAGTATCGAAGCTGTGCAGGGGTCGAATTTCGACGATGTGCTGTTTGCCGGTGAAAGTGCAATGGTCATGGATGGCGCCGATGGCTTTGACGCCGTCGACTACTCCCGCTCCAATGATGCGGTCAGTATCGAGTTGCGCGATGGCAAGGGTGTCGGCGTCGGCGGATACGCTGAGGGCGATACATTGCTGAATATTGAAAAAGTGGTCGGCACTATTCTTGTCGATCACTTCACTGGCAGCTTTGGCGGTGTGACGTTTGAAGGTGGCAGAGGCGGCGACATCTACACAGTCAACAGCGCCGGTGTAACTATCATCGAGCATGAAGGGGATGAAGGTTACGACGAGCTATACACCAGCGCGTCAGTCATGAAGATGGATCCTTTCATCGAAAAAATGACTTACACCGGTACAGCCGATTTCACCGGTTACGGCAGTGTTGGCAACGACGTGATCGAAGGTGGTGTCGGCAATGACCTGTTTTACGGTGGCACGGGCTGGGATGTTTTTTTCGGGGGCGCCGGCGCTGACGTTGTGAGTTACAGCGACAGTGACGACGGGGTCATCGCCGGGCTGTGGAAAATAGGCCAGAACGGCACGGCCGAAGGCGATATGTATTACGACATCGAAGGCTTGCGTGGCAGTCAGTTCAACGATGCCTTATATGGCGATAGCAGTAGCAACGTTCTGGAGGGGGGTAACGGCGACGATATCCTCGAAGGGGGAGACGGGGCTGATCACCTTTTTGGCGGTCTGGCATCGGCTCTCTACAGTGACGTTGCGCAAGCCGACACGTTGCTGGGCGGCGATGGTGATGATGTCATCGTCAGTGCTGCTCATGACGTGGGAACGGTGGCCCACGGCGAGCAGGGCGAAGACACCATTACAGTCAATAGCGGCTCTGCGTTCGGCGGTGATGGTAATGACTTGCTCACGGGGACCGGCAGCGGTTACGTGTTGTCCGGTGATTTCGGCAATGACACGCTGATCCTCAATCTTGCCGGTCGGACGATGTCAGCAGGTACGGCTTACGGCGGCAATGGCGACGACACTTACGTGGTGAACACCTCGGGCCTGGTGACCATTCAAGACCTGGGCTGGGACATCAATGACACCCTGATCCTTAACACGGTTGCCAATGCCAGCCAGCTCAACGTCACCCGCATCGGCGATGATGCGTATCTGCACAGCGCAAACGACGGCAGCACCGGCGTGCCGGATAACGGCGTGAAGCTGGTGGATTGGTACGCCGGGTTCAACAACATCGAGCACATTCAGACAGCCGACGGTCAGGTTTATGACCTGCCCACCAGCGGTGATGCGTTCGCCATGTTCGGCTAATCGCTAAACCTGTTGACGCAGGGCAAGGAAAGGGCTGAATCCACGACTGGATTCAGCCCTTTTTTCATGCCTCATAACGTAGTTGACGCCGGGCTCATGGAGCTGGCGCGTTTCCTGCAAGTCCCTTGTAAATCGCCATAAAACGAGCGCCCGCGGTCACTGCACCCGCGCCCGGAACGGCAGAAGGTGTAGCCGCAAGGCCCGCAACGCTTAACAAAGCCATGCGCAGCCCGGTGAAGAACAAGAGGGGAGACGATGAAGGCAGTAATTTTGGCGGGTGGCCTCGGCACGCGCATCAGTGAAGAGTCGCACCTCAAGCCCAAGCCGATGATCGAGATCGGCGGCAAGCCAATTCTCTGGCACATCATGAAGCAGTATTCCGCCCACGGGATCCACGACTTCGTCATCTGCCTGGGCTACAAGGGCTACGCAATCAAGGACTTCTTCGCCAATTACTTTCTGCACACGTCCGACGTGACCTTCAACATGCGTGAAAACCGCATGGATGTACATCAGAACTACAGCGAGCCGTGGAGCGTCACCCTGATCGACACCGGTGAGGAAACCATGACCGGCGGCCGTCTGTTGCGCGCCGGCCGGTACTTGCAGGATGAAGAGGCGTTCTGCTTCACCTACGGCGATGGCGTTTCCGATATCAACATTGCTCAACTGGTCGCCTATCACAAAGCTCACGGGCATCTGGCGACCGTTACCGCTGTGCAGCCGCCGGGTCGTTACGGCGCCCTTGAGCGTCAAGGCGATCAAGTGCTGGGCTTCACCGAAAAACCCCGCGGCGATGGCGGCTGGATCAACGGCGGCTTCTTCGTGCTCTCGCCAAAGGTGTTGCCGTACATCGCCGATGACGCCACCACCTGGGAAGCCGAGCCGTTGGCGCGTCTGGCCGCGGACGAACAGTTGAAAGCCTTCGAACACGAAGGTTTCTGGCATCCGATGGACACCCTGCGTGACAAGAACCATCTCGAAGCGCTGTGGCAGAGCGGGGAGGCCCCATGGAAGCAATGGGCCTGAGTGCGGATTTCTGGCGCGGCAAACGCGTTCTCGTCACTGGACACACCGGTTTCAAAGGCAGCTGGCTGACCCTGTGGCTGCAAAGCCTTGGCGCGCAAGTCAGCGGTTTTTCCCTCGACCCGTCGACCGAACCGAGCCTGTTCCAACTGGCGCGGGTCAACGAGGGCATCAACGATCAGCGCGGAGATCTGCGCGACCTCGGCGCCTTACTCGAGATTATCGCCGAGACCGAGCCCGAAATCGTTCTGCATTTGGCGGCCCAGCCATTGGTGCGCGAGGGCTATCGCGATCCGCTCGGTACGTACTCCAGCAACGTCATGGGCACGCTGAACCTGCTTGAGGCGATTCGTCAGGTCGGTGGTGTGCGCGCCTGCGTGCTCGTGACTACCGACAAGGTCTACGCCAACAAGGAATGGCTGTGGCCGTACCGCGAAGACGAAGCGCTCGGCGGCCACGACCCGTACAGCAGCAGCAAGGCTTGTTGCGAGCTGTTGGCGCAGTCCTATGCCGCGTCATTCTTCCCGGCGGACAAGCACGCCGAACACGGGCTAGCCTTGGCCACCGCGCGTGCCGGCAACGTGCTGGGCGGCGGTGATTTTGCCCCGGAGCGCCTGATTCCCGACGTGCTCAAAGCCTGGAGTGCAGACGAGCCGGTGACCCTGCGTTACCCGCAAGCGGTGCGCCCATGGCAGCACGCCCTTGAACCACTGGCCGGTTACCTGCAGTTGGCCGCAGGCCTTTATGAGCAAGGCCCGGAGTACGCCGGCGCGTGGAATTTCGGCCCCGGTGAGGCGGATATGTGCAGCGTCGGCGAAGTCGTCGAATTGCTCGCCAGCCGCTGGCCGCAGGCGCGTGGTCTGCGCATCGAAAAAAGCGAACTGCACGAAGCCGGCCTGCTGCGTCTGGACAGTAGTCGCGCCCGCCAGTTGCTCGGCTGGCAGCCACGCTGGACCTTGCAGCAATGCCTGACCCAGACCCTCGACTGGCATCTGGCGTGGCAGAACGGCGATGACATGCGCAACGTCACCCTCGGCCAGCTGAAACTGTACCGAGGCGCGCTGTGAGCGAGCTCTCCCTTGAAGCGTTGCCACTGGCCGGGCTGTTCAACGTCCGGCATAAACGTTTCGAAGACCAGCGCGGGCATTTCGCCCGGCTGTTCTGCGAGGGCAGTCTGAGTGCATTCGGCAGTGAGTTTCATATCCGCCAGATCAACCATTCCTGCACGCGCGAGAAGGGCAGTGTGCGTGGGCTGCATTATCAGAATGCCAACGCCCCGGAAGCCAAACTGATCACTTGCCTGCGCGGCGAAGTGTGGGACGTGGCGGTGGATTTGCGCCCGGATTCAGAGACGTTTCTGCACTGGCATGCCGAGCATCTGAAAGCTGGCGATGGCCGCAGTCTGTTGATTCCGGCCGGCTTTGCCCACGGTTTCCAGACACTCAGCGAAGACGCGGAACTGCTTTACCTGCACAGCGCCGATTACGCGCCGGAGCATGAGGGCGGTCTGTCGGTAAATGATCCCCGACTGGCGATTGCCTGGCCGCTGCCTGTCAATAATTTGTCAGCGCGGGATTCCAGCCATCCCGCGCTCAATCAACACTTTGCTGGAGTGCGTCTATGAACTGCCGTGGGTGCGCTGCACCGCTGAGCCTGCCGCTGATCGACCTCGGCACCTCGCCACCGTCCAATGCCTACGTGCATGCCGGTCGTCTGGAGCAGGCCGAGCAATGGGTGCCGCTTAAAGTCGCCGTGTGCCAGCAATGCTGGCTGGTACAGACCGAGGACTACACCAGCGCCGACAGCCTGTTCGATGCCGAGTACGCCTATTTCAGTTCGTTCTCCAGTACCTGGCTGGCTCACGCTGAGCGTTATGTCGCCGAGATGGTCGAACGCTTCGGTCTCCACGCCGACAGCCGCGTAGTCGAAGTCGCCGCCAACGATGGCTACTTGCTGCAATACGTCGCCGCACGCGGCATTGCCTGTCTGGGCGTCGAGCCGACCCGCAGCACCGCGCAGGCGGCACGTGAGAAGGGCCTGGAGATTCGTGAACTGTTTTTCGGTCGTGACACCGCCGCGCAGCTGCAAAGCGAAGGCTGGGGTGCCGACCTGATGGCGGCCAACAACGTGCTCGCCCACGTGCCGGACATCAACGATTTCCTCGGCGGTTTCGCCACGCTGCTCAAGCCGAGCGGCGTCGCCACCTTCGAATTTCCGCAATTGCTGACGCTGATGGCCGGCGCACAGTTCGACACGCTGTATCACGAACACTATTCCTACCTGTCGCTGACCGCCGTACAGACTTTGTGCGAGCGCAATGGTCTGGAAGTCTTCGACGTCAGCCCTTTGAGCACCCATGGCGGTTCGCTGCGGGTGTTCGTCCAGCGCAAGGACGGTGAGCGCCGTCCGGTACAGCCTGCGGTTTCTCAGCAGCTCCAGGCCGAATTCGATGCTGGAGTGAAAACCACCGAGTACTACGCGACCCTCGCTCCCGCCGCTGAGCGGATCAAGCATGACTTGCTGCGCTTCCTGTTGCAGGCCAAGGCTGACGGCAAACGGGTGGTCGGTTACGGCGCGGCAGCCAAAGGCAATACCTTGCTCAACTATGCCGGGGTCAAACCGGACCTGCTCGCATGGGTGGCCGATGCCAACCCGCACAAGCAGGGCAAATTTTTGCCGGGCAGCCGCATTCCGATCATGGCGCCGGCGCAGATCGATATCGAAAAACCGGATTACGTGCTGGTGCTGCCGTGGAACCTGCTGCACGAAGTCAGTCAGCAATTGGCGCAGGTTCGTCAGTGGGACGGGCGTTTCGTGATCGCCGTGCCTGAGTTGAAAGTGCTGTGAAGGTTCTGGTCACGGGTGCTACGGGGTTTGTCGGTCGGCATCTGGTTGCCGCGTTGCTGGCACGCGGCTGCGAAGTGCGCGCGGTGGCGCGTGATGCGCAAACCGCGCAAGGCATGCCGTGGATTAACGACGTCGAGTTCATTGCCGCAGATATTCATGCTGCCGATCTTGATGTCGACGCGTTGACCGCTGGCATCGAAGCCTTGGCGCATCTGGCCTGGCCGGGTCTGCCGAACTATCGGGCACTGTTTCACTTCGAGCGCAACCTGATGGCCGATTATCGCTTTATCAAAAGTGCGGTCGAGGCCGGCGTAAAGCAGGTTCTGGTCGCGGGCACCTGCTTCGAGTACGGCATGCAGAGCGGCCCGCTCAGTGAAACAACCGAGCCACGCCCGAGTAATCCTTACGGTCTGGCTAAACATACGCTGCACCTGTTTCTGCAGAATCTGCAGCAGGAACGGCCGTTCACCCTGCAATGGGTGCGGTTGTTCTATCTGCACGGCGTAGGACAGAACCCCAACAGCCTGCTCGCGGCACTGGACCGGGCGATCGATGCCGCTGAGCCGTCGTTCAACATGTCGGCCGGTGAGCAATTGCGCGATTTTCTGCCGATCGAAAAGGCAGCCGGTTACCTCGCTGCAATCGTGCAAAAACAGCATTTCAACGGCGTAATCAACTGCGCCAGCGGCCAAGCGGTTTCGGTGCGCGCGCTGGTTGAGCAGCGTCTACGCGAACGCGACGCGACAATCGAATTGAACCTTGGTCATTACCCTTATCCGAGCCACGAACCGCTGGCGTTCTGGGCGGTGACCGAGCGCTTGCAACAGTTACTGGGAGAGCCGCAATGAGGCACGAGTTGTATCGGGTCACCGACCTGCCGGTGTTGCAGAATCGCACCTTTGCCGACGCGGATTCGGCGCAGGCGTCGGCGAGTGCCGACATGCTGTTGGTGCAGGACGCGCACACCGGTCTGATCTTCAATGCCGCGTTCGATGCCGACAAGCTCAACTACGACGCCGATTACCAGAACGAGCAGGCGCATTCCGGCCAGTTCCAGAAGCACTTGAATGACGTCGAAGGCATTATCGCCAGGCACTTCAAGGGCCAGGAACTGATCGAGGTCGGTTGCGGCAAGGGCTATTTTCTCGAGCTGCTCAAGGGCCTGGGCTATTCGATCACCGGCATTGACCCTGCTTACGAAGGCGAGAGCGCCGACGTGATCAAGGCACCGTTCACCCGTGGCCTGGGGCTGGCTGCCGATGCCATTGTTCTGCGCCATGTGCTGGAGCATATCCAGGACCCGGTGAGCTTCCTCGCCGTGATCGCCGAGGCCAATCAAGGCGGGCAGATCTACATCGAGGTGCCGTGCTTCGACTGGATTCTCGAACACAAGGCCTGGTTCGACCTGTTCTATGAGCACGTCAATTACTTCCGCCTCGATGACCTGCGCCGTCTGTTCGGCAGCGTGCACGAGGCTGGTCATCTGTTTGGTGGCCAATACCTGTACATCGTCGCTGACCTGGCAACCTTGCGCCTGACTCCGCAGCAAACGGTGCCGCGCCTGACGTTGCCGGACGGCTTCACCGCCAGCCTCGACCGCGCGGTGCAGATCATTCAGTCCGCCCCCGAGCAGGGTTCGGCGATCTGGGGCGCCTCGTCCAAAGGCGTGATCTATTCGCTGTTCCTGCAACGCGCCGGTGTCGCAGTCGATCGCGTGGTCGATATCAACCCGGCCAAGCAGGGGCGATATCTGCCGTTGAGCGGTGCGCGGGTGTCATCGCCGCAGGAGGCGATGGACGCGCTGCCTGAAGGCGCCAATCTGTTTGTAATGAATTCCAATTACCTCGAAGAGATCAAGCGGATGACTGGTGGACGCTACGTCTATCACGCCGTCGACAGCGCTTCGTTCCTGTGACCCTTGAGATGACCAACATGACCGACAACAGCATCAACCAGGCTTTCGAAGCCGAGTGCCGCGAGCAGATCGCCCAACAAGGTGACGATCAGAAACTGACCGGCCTGGCCCGGGATTTCTTCAACGAATCGGCCAGACACAAGTACAGCTACCACTTTTCGTGGATGGGCCGTCCGATCATTCAGCTGCCACAAGACATGATGGCGATGCAGGAGATCATCTGGCAGGTTAAACCGGACCTAGTCATCGAGTGCGGCATCGCCCATGGCGGTTCGATTATTTACTACGCCTCGTTGCTGGAGCTGCAAGGCCACGGCGAAGTGCTGGGCATCGACCTTGACATCCGCCCGCACAACCGCGAAGCGATTGAAAGCCATCCGATGGCCAAGCGCATCAAGATGATCGAAGGTTCGAGCATCGACGCAGGCATTGCCGCCCAGGTGCAGGCTGCGGCCAAAGGCAAGAAAGTCATTCTGGTCCTCGACTCCAATCACACGCACGACCATGTTCTGGAAGAGCTGCGTCTGTACGCACCGCTGGTATCGGTCGATAGCTACTGCGTGGTCATGGACACGGTGGTCGAAGACATGCCGGCCGATTTCTTCCCGGATCGTCCGTGGGGCCCGGGCGACAACCCGAAAACCGCCGTCTGGAAATACCTGGAAGAGAACCAGGATTTTGAAATCGACCAGCAGTTGCAGAACAAACTACTGATCACCGTGGCGCCGGACGGTTATCTGCGTCGCGTCCGTTAATTCGCAACATTACTCAGCGTTGTTTCGGCAAGTCGCCGGTTGTGGGGAGAAGTTATGCAAGGCAAGTACAGTTCTGAACTGGCGCTACCGCTCAACGAGCTGTTGACCGTAGTGCTGATTACGCACAATCGGCCGGCGTTTTTGCGCCGGGCGGTGAAGTACTACAGCAGCCTGCCCTGCAAAATCATGGTGCTGGACTCCACGCCGGAACGTCCGGAAGGCGATTTTTCCGCTGTCGATTATCATCATGTTCCGCAGTTCGCGTACTGGGGCATGCAGGCCAAACTGGCTTATGGCGTCGAGCAACTGACCACGCCGTACATGGTTTTGGCGGCTGATGATGACTTCATCCTGCACGACTCACTGACCGAATCGGTCGGTTTCCTGCAAGCCAACCCGGATTACGGCATGTGCCACGGCTATTGCCTGATGTACCTGGCGCTGGCTGGTGGCGTCAGCTACTACCGCCGCGACAAGAAGGTCCAGGAAGACTACTGCTCCGAACAGGCTGAGGAGCGGGTCATCGATTACATGAGCCAGTACATTCCGCCGTTCTATGCAGTGACCCGGACTGACTTGATGAAGACCTGGCACTCGGCGTTGCCGCCAGGCACCAGTTTCCAGTGGCAGGAAATCGGCCATGTGTATTTCCTGCTCGCCAGTGCCAAGGCGCGGATTCTGCCGATGCCTTATGTGGTGCGGGAGATCAACTACGGAGCATCCGAACACAGCACCGAGGTGTATCACTCGCTGACCTACGTCGATGCCAAGTCACTGGCCGAGCGCGAAGCATTCGCACAGTTCCTCGCGGGGCTGCCGACCGAGGTCAAGGGGCTCGACGCCGAGCAGGGCAAGGCGCTTGCCTTGCGAAGTTTCGAAGCGATGGTCGACAGTCTGCAGTCGGGCCGGGCGCTGACCGCGGAACTGATCATTCAGTCCACCTGGAATCAGGAACTCAAACATCCGGATCGTCGCTTCGGACCGTTGCAATACGTGGAAATGCCGTTTTACAACGAGGCGTTCTTCGACCGCCTCGCGCAGTTCGAATTCATGCTGCACGCCATGCCGGCGGGGCGCATTCAGCTCGAAGGTCTGGAGGGCATCTGGACCCGTCAGGCGCACTTGCTGCAAGCACGCAACAACGACACGCCGGAAAGTGTGCTCGACCGTCTGTGGCAGGCCCATGATCTCAATGCGTTCAACCGTACCGTGGTCAAACGGCTGGTGGCGCAACTCACGTCAATGGGGCAAGCCGAAGAGGCGCAAGCCATACAGGCATGGATCGAGCGCCTCGAAGCGCTGACCGTCGATGACCATCATGCGGTCATGGACAGGATGCAGTCCGGCCGCCTGCTCAAATGGCTGGCCGCACGTGAACCGGGCAACCAGGTCGGGGCGATCAACCAACATCTGGCGGAGAATGGCGGTGGCCCGCAGTTCGGAATTTTCCTGCTGGATCTGGACGACAGCATCGATAAGTTGCAGGTCTCGCTCGACAGCTTGCTGGAAGGGCCATGCAAGGCTTTCCGGATTGTCGTGTTCACCACCGGCGAAGCGCCAGCCGCAACCACGGCGCAGAACATCCTGCACTTTGTCCGCGTGACGCCGGACAATCTGGTCGACAAGCTCAATCAAAGCGCGCGTCAATCGCCATGCGACTGGCTGCTGCTGGCTGAGGCTGGCGATGAGTTCACCGCCAGCGGCCTGTTGCGTGCGAGTCTGGAGCTCATGAACGCCGGCGATTGCCGCGCGGTGTCCACGGACGAAATCCAGCGCCAGCAAAACGGGGCGCTGACCGACGTGTTCCGTCCCGGCTTCAACCTTGACCTGCTGCTGAGCCTGCCAACGCTGATGGCGCGGCACTGGCTGGTGCGTCGCGATGCGCTGGTGGAGATCGGCGGCTACCGCGCGGACTTCAGTCGGGCACTGGAATTCGATGTGCTGTTGCGCCTCATCGAAGAACACGGCCTCAATAGCCTGGCGCACCTCGACGAGCCGCTGCTGATTACCCAGACGCCAGAGCTGCTTGAAAATCCTGACGAGCGTCTGGCGCTGCTGCGGCATCTGGGCAATCGCGGCTACAAGGCCAAAGTGACGTCGGCGGTTCCCGGCGTTTACCAGATCGACTACCACCACAGTGATCGTCCGCTGGTGTCGATCATTATTCCGGCGGGCAACGATCTGGCGGTGCTGCAACGTTGCCTTGAAGGCGTGTTGCTGCGTACCCGTTATCATCACTATGAAGTGCTGATCGCCACTGCTGCGGGTCAGACGGCTGAGGTCAATGACTGGCTCGGCACCTATCGGCACTCAAAAGTCCAGGTGCTGCGCACTGATCGGACGTTGGGCGAAACGGCTTTATTCAACGCGGCCAGTCGTCAGGCGCAGGGCGAGTACCTGGTGCTGCTTGCCGCCGACGCTGAAGTGGTCAATCCGAACTGGCTGGACTCTTTGCTCAACCATGCCCTGCGTCCGGAAGTCGGCGTGGTGGGTCCAAAACTGATCGACCGTGATCGCAAAATCAGCCAGACGGGCTTGATCCTGGGCATGAACGGCGGGGTCGGTTCGGCCTTTGTCGGCGAGAAGCATGATGCCGATGGTTACCTGCATCGCTTGGCGGTGGAGCAGAACTACTCGGCGGTATCGAGCGTGTGCCTGATGGTCCGCAAAGAGCTGTACGACGCACTTGGCGGTCTGGACGAGAGCACTTTTGCCGAGGGCTTCAGCGATGTCGATTTGTGTCTGAGCGCTGGGCAGGCTGGCTATCTCACCGTGTGGACGCCAGCGGTGCAAGTCATTCACAAGGGTGGAATGCCTGACGCGTCGCACGCCTTGGCGGCGTTGCGAGAAAAATGGGCGGCGGCATTCGTTCAGGATCAGGCCTACAACGCGAACCTGAGCCTGAACGGTAACGGTTTTGTGCTCGATGACAGCGCTTCACTGGACTGGGCAAAGTTGCTCGCTTAAGGCTGGCGACAGGGACGGGATTCAAAAAATGTTCAACGGTAAATCGATTTTCATCTCCGGCGGCACCGGCTCGTTCGGGCGCAATTTCATCCGTCGCTTGCTCGAGCAATACCAGCCCAAGCGCGTGGTGGTGTTCTCCCGCGACGAGCTGAAGCAGTACGAAATGCAGCAAACGTTCAACGCGCCGTGCATGCGTTATTTCATCGGTGATGTGCGTGACGCCGATCGTCTGCGTCAAGCCATGCGCGGCATCGATTACGTGGTGCATGCCGCTGCGCTCAAGCAAGTGCCGGCGGCGGAGTACAACCCGACCGAATGCATCCGCACCAACGTCAACGGTGCGGAAAACATCATCGCCGCCGCTATCGACAACGGTGTGAAAAAAGTCGTCGCGTTGTCCACCGACAAGGCCGCCAGCCCGATCAATCTGTACGGCGCGACCAAGTTGCTCTCGGACAAACTGTTCGTTGCGGCCAACAACATTGCCGGCGAGCAGCAGACCCGGTTTGCCGTGGTGCGCTACGGCAATGTCGCCGGCTCGCGTGGTTCTGTGGTGCCGTTTTTCAGCCAGCTGATCGCCGACGGCGCGCAGGAGTTGCCGATCACCGACGAACGCATGACGCGGTTCTGGATCACTCTGGATCACGGCGTGCAGTTCGTGCTCGACAGCTTTGCGCGGATGCACGGCGGCGAAGTGTTTGTGCCGAAGATTCCGTCGATCCGCATTGTCGATCTGGCGCGCGGCATGGCTGAACATCTGCCGCACAAGAACGTCGGCATTCGTCCCGGCGAAAAGCTGCATGAGCTGATGGTGCCGCCGGACGATGCGCGAATGACCCTCGAGTTTGACGACCACTACACCATTCAGCCGTCGATTCGCTTTACCAGCGTCGATGTAGATTTTGCTGTCGACAAACTCGGCGAGCATGGCCGTGCGGTGAGCGAAGATTTCGAGTACCGCTCTGACACCAACCCGCATTTTCTTTCGGTGGGGCAGATCGCCGATCTTCATGCGAAGCTCTCGGTATGATTCCCTACGGTCGGCAAAGCCTCGATCAGGCGGACATCGACGCGGTGGTCGAGGTGCTGCAATCGGACTGGCTGACCCAAGGGCCGACCATCGAGCGTTTCGAGCAGGCGATGGCCGAGCGCTGTCAGGCCGATTTTGCCGTGGCGGTGTGCAATGCCACGGCGGCATTGCACATTGCCTGTCTGGCTGCGGGCCTGGGGCCGGGCGATCGTTTGTGGACTTCGCCGAATACGTTTCTCGCCTCGGCCAATTGCGGGCGCTATTGCGGCGCTGACGTTGATTTCGTCGACATCGATCCGCTGACCTGGAACCTCGACGCTTACGCTCTCGAGGCCAGGCTAGAACAGGCCGAGCGCGACGGCACGCTGCCTAAAGTCCTCGTCGCGGTGGCGTTCTCCGGGCAGAGCTGTGACCTGCGCAAAATTGCCGAACTGGCCGAGCGTTACAACTTCACGGTGATCGAAGACGCCTCACACGCGGTGGGCGCCAGCTATGCCGGGCGCCCGGTCGGTTGCGGTGAATTCGCGGCGATGACGGTGTTCAGTTTTCACCCGGTGAAAATCATCACCAGTGCCGAGGGCGGCATGGTCCTGACCAATCGCCCGGCGCTGGCCGAGCGTCTGCAACGCCTGCGCAGCCACGGCATGACCCGCGATCCGCAACAGATGACCGAGCCCAGCCACGGGCCCTGGTATTACCAGCAGATCGAGCTGGGTTTCAACTATCGGATCACCGATCTGCAGGCGGCGCTGGGTCTGTCGCAACTGGGCAAACTGGACGCGTTCGTCGCCCGGCGCCGTGAACTGGCGGCGCGTTACGATCGCTTGCTCGCGTACCTGCCGCTGACCTTGCCAAGCGCACAACCAGAGGCCGAGTCGGCGTGGCATTTGTACGTGGTGCGCGTGCAGGCCGAGCGCTGCAACCTCAGTCATCGTCAGGTGTTCGAAGGTTTGCGCAGCGCCGGCATCGGCGTCAATCTGCACTACATTCCGGTGCACTTGCAGCCGTACTATCGTGACCTGGGATTTGCCGAAGGCGACTTCCCCGAGGCCGAGCGCTATTACGCCGAAGCGATCAGTTTGCCGCTGTACCCGTTGCTCAGTGATGAGCAACAGGATTATGTAGTCGAGCAACTGCGTCGACTGACCGAATGACCACCGCTGCGGCGATCAATGAGACTGTGATGCGTGAACTGAGCGAGCAGGAAAAGTTCTGGCAGGGTGAGTTCGGCAACCAGTACGTCGAGCGTAACGTCGGCCAACCGCTGGTGGCCGCCAATCTGGCGCTGTTCGCCAAAGCGCTGAGCCGCGCCGGGCGCATCGACAGTCTGGTGGAACTGGGCACCAACGCCGGCAACAATTTGCAGGCGCTGCATCAGTTGCTGCCGCGCTGTGAGCTGTTCGGTGTGGAGATCAATGAAAGCGCCTGTGCGCAGGCTCGGGCGCTCGACATTGCACAGATCTGGCACGGTTCGCTGTTGGATTTTCCTCGCGAGCGCCGCTTTGACCTGACCTTGAGCAAAGGCGTGCTGATCCATCTGGCCCCGGAGCTGTTGCCGAGCGCCTATGCGCAGCTTTACGAGCTAAGTCAGCGCTATATTCTGATCGCCGAGTACTACAATCCGGTAGCGGTTGAGGTGTCCTATCGGGGCAACAGCGGCAAGCTGTTCAAGCGCGATTTCGCCGGGGAAATGCTTGATCGCTACGCCGATCTGCAACTGCTCGACTATGGTTTCGTTTATCACCGCGACGGGCAATTCCCGGCGGATGATGTCACCTGGTTTCTGCTGGAAAAACGTCCTTGAGCAACGTCGCAATCATTCCGGCACGCGGGGGCAGCAAACGCATCCCGCGCAAGAATCTGTTGCCGTTCGACGGCGTGCCGATGATTGCCCGCTCGATCCGCACCGCGCTGGATTCGGGCTTGTTCGAACAAGTCGTGGTCAGCACCGACGACGTCGAGATTGCCGACGTTGCGCGAGCCCACGGTGCCCAGGTGCCGTTTTTGCGTCCGGCAGCACTGGCCGATGACTTCACCGGCACTGCGGCGGTCATCGTGCACGCACTGCAGCAGTTACCATCCTTCGATTTCGCTTGCTGCATTTACGCCACTGCACCGCTGTTGCAGGCGCGCTATCTGCGTCAGGGCTTCGAATTGCTGGAGCGACATCCGGATCGATCATTTGCCTTCTCCGTTTGCGATTTCGCTTTTCCGGTGCAACGGGCGTTGACCCTGGACGGGCAGGGCGCCTTGCACGCGTTGTATCCCGAGTTTCGCAACACTCGCTCGCAGGACTTGTCCGAGGCGTTTCAGGATGCCGGACAGTTTTATTGGGGGCGCAGCGAGGCGTGGCTGCGCGGTGATGTGCTGTATTCGCCCGCCAGCCTGCCGGTGATTCTGCCGCGGTATCTGGTGCAAGACATCGACACACCGCAAGACTGGAAGCGCGCCGAATACCTGTACGCCGCGCTCAAGGCCGGCGGAGAACTGCAATGAGAGTACTGATTCGCGCCGACGCTTCGCCGATCATTGGCAGCGGCCACATCGCCCGTTGCCTGACCCTGGCGCGCGTGCTGCGCAGGCAGGGCAGTCACGTCGCGTTTGCCTGCCGGCGTTTGCCAGGGCATCGACTCGAAGCCCTGAAAGCCGAGGGCTTCGAGACCTTCGCGCTGCCCGAGCGTTATCGCGATGAAGACCCGCTGCAAGCCATCGAATCGATGTTGCCGTGGCAGTTCGACATCGACGCACTGGGCCTGGTGCTTGACGGGCAGGCCATGTTCGACTGGATCATCGTCGACCACTATGGCCTCGATCACCTCTGGCAAACCGCCGCACGACGCTGGGCGCACCGAATTGCCGCGGTGGACGATCTGGCCACCCGGCGCTACAGCGTTGATCTGCTGCTTAATCAGAACCTGTCCGGTCTCAGCGAACACTACGCGCCGCTGCTGCCCGAAGGCTGTCGCACCTTGCTCGGTCCGCGCTACGCGATGCTGCGTGAGGAGTTCAACTGCGCGGCCATCGAGATCAAGCCGAAGGCGCGTCGGGTACTGGTGAATTTCGGCGGGTTCGATGCGGCGATGCAGACCCATCACGCGATGTCGGCACTGTCTGATTTCACTGAATTGCAGGTTGATTTCGTCGCTGGCGCCGACAACCCGGCGTGGACGCAGATGCAGGCGTTGGCCGAGACGCGGCCGAACTGGCGCCTGCACAGTTTCGTCAGCGATTTCCATCAGCGCATGACTGAGGCCGATCTGTTTATCGGTGCCGGCGGCGGCACCAGTTGGGAGCGCGCGGCGCTGGGCTTGCCGACGATTTGCATCGCTGTGTCGAACAACCAGCAGGCCAACGGCGAAGTCATGGCCGCCGCCGGTGCGCACGTCTTTCTGGGCGCCCGTGAGCAAGTCAGCGTTGCGCAGTTGCGCGATGCGGTCGGCTTCGTCGTCAACAATTTTTATTTGCGCCAGAGTCTGGCCGAGCGTTCGCGGCACTTGGTCGATGGTCGCGGTGCCGAGCGCGTGGCGGCGGCACTGGCCGGCGCAGTGCTCAAACTGCGCCCGGCAACGCTGGACGATGCGCAGTTGCTGTTCGATGGACGCAATGCCGAGCCGGTGCGGCGTTGGTCGCTGGAAACTGGCGTCATCGACTGGGCGCAGCATCTGAATTGGCTGACGGCAAGTCTGCGCAATCCGCAACGGCTGCTGTTGATCGCCGAGGCGGATGACGGCCCGGTCGGCGTGCTGCGCTATGACTTGCGCGGCTTCGAGGCTGAAGTGTCGCTCTATGTGCTGCAAGGACGTTTCGGCCTCGGCTGGGGCCGGGCGTTGCTGAGCCGTGGCGAGGCGTTCGTGGTTAGACATTGGCCGCAACTGACGCTCATCAGCGCCCGGGTCGTGCCGGCCAATCAGTCTTCAATGAAAGTTTTTCGCGACGCCGGGTTTACTCAAGAGACCTGCGCGTTCACCCGTGTTTTGAAGGATCAGCCGCATGCCTAGTTTCAAGATTGGTCATCACATGATCGGTGCCGATGCGCCGCCGTTCATCATTGCCGAGATGAGTGGCAATCATAACCAGTCGCTCGACGTGGCCCTGCAAATCGTTGAGGCTGCCGCGAAGGCCGGGGCGCATGCCTTGAAATTGCAGACCTACACCGCCCAGACCATGACCCTGGACCTGGCCGAGGGTGAGTTCTTCATCAAGGATCCGGGCAGTCTGTGGGCCGGGACTTCGCTCTACGATCTCTATGAAAAAGCCCACACACCGTGGGAGTGGCACGCGCCGATTTTCGCCCGGGCCAAAGAGTTGGGGATGCTCGCATTCTCGACGCCGTTCGATGACAGCGCGGTGGATTTTCTCGAAAGCCTTGAGGTGCCGGCGTACAAGATCGCCAGTTTCGAAAACACCGACCTGCCGTTGATTCGTCGTGTGGCCGCTACTGGCAAACCGCTGATCATTTCCACCGGCATGGCCAGCATCGCCGAACTCGATGAAACCGTGCGCGCCGCCCGCGAGGCCGGGTGCAAGGATCTGGTGTTGCTCAAGTGCACCAGCACCTATCCGGCGACTCCGCTCAACAGCAACGTGCGCACGATCCCGCATTTGCGTGAGTTGTTTGGTTGCGAGGTGGGGCTGTCGGATCATTCGATGGGCGTTGGCGTGTCGGTCGCGGCGGTGGCGCTAGGGGCTACCGTGGTGGAAAAACACTTCACCCTCGACCGTTCGGCCGGTGGCGTGGATGCCAGCTTTTCCTTGGAACCGGCGGAAATGGCCAGTCTGGTCGTGGAAACCGAGCGTGCCTGGCAGGCGCTCGGGCAGGTGCATTACGGTGTCACCGAGGCCGAGCGCAAGTCGCTGGTCTATCGCCGTTCGCTTTACGTCACCGCCGACATGGCCGCCGGTGAGCCCTTTACCGCAGACAATCTGCGCGCCATCCGCCCCGGTCTCGGCCTGCCGCCAAAGCACACCGAGGCCGTCCTCGGACGCCACGCGCGAACGGCGATCAAGCGCGGCACGCCGCTGGACTGGTCGCTGATCGAATAGGCCAATCTGCCATCGATTCGGCAAAATAGCGTGACCTGCGAGTCATAACGCGCATCTTCACTGTATTGTATTGACCGGGGAGATGGCGCCTGGCCCGTTTTGCGGTTCCAGTGATAGCCCTTTGCGCTTCCCGTGGCTGCCCGTTATGGCGGCCGTTTTCTGTTTGTCGGCGCCCCTCGAATCCTTGCGAGCGGTGGTTTTGGGCTGTTTTTTATTGGGAAGCCGTAATGATTGGCATAAAAAGCATTGCGAGCTACGTTCCTGTAGCCGGCGTGGACAATTACGCACAAGGTGCAAAATTCGAGAAGGATGAAGAATTCATCCTTGGCAAGATCGGTTCGGCGTTCCTGCCGCGTAAAGACGCTGAGCAGGAAACCTCCGATCTGTGCGTGGAAGCGGCCAATGCGCTGTTTGCCAGTAACCCTGAACTGAAGCGTGAATCGATCGATGCCCTGATTGTCGTCACCCAGAACGGTGACGAAGAAGGCCTGCCGCACACCGCTGCCATCGTTCAGGACAAACTCGGCCTGCCGACCAACGTTGCAGCGTTCGACATTTCCCTGGGCTGCTCCGGTTATGTCTACGGCATCTACGCGATCAAGGGCTTCATGGAAGCCGCCGGCCTGAAGAACGGCCTGCTGATTACCGCTGACCCGTATTCGAAAATCGTTGACCCGGAAGACCGCAACACCACCATGCTGTTCGGCGATGCCGCCACCGCAACGTGGATGGGCGAAAAACCGACCTGGGCGTTGGGCAAGGCCAAGTTCGGTACTGACGGCTCCGGCGCGCCGCACTTGAAGGTCAGCAACGGTGTGTTCTTCATGAACGGTCGTCAGGTCTTCAACTTCGCTTTGCTGAAAGTCCCGGCGCACTTGCACGAGTTGCTCGATGATTCCGGCCTCAAGGCCGATGACATCGACGCGTTCTGCATCCACCAGGGCAGCGCGGCAATTGTCGATGCCGTGGCGCGGCGTTTCGAAGGCGAGCCGGAGAAGTTCATCAAGGACATGGTCGAGACCGGCAATACCGTGTCGTCGAGCATCCCGCTGCTGCTGGAAAAACACGTGCTCGACTCCGACTGGCAGCGCATTGCGCTGAGCGGTTTCGGCGTCGGTCTGTCGTGGGGCTCGGCGATCATCTATCGTCCGTAAGCCGGATTAAAAACCACGGATACAAAAATAGCGTTCAAGGTTAACCTTGAACGCTATTTTTTTGCCTGAAAGGAGCGCGGGGCGCCATGAGCGAGTTTTTCCAAGCCAATGCCGAGGTGTTGCAGCGGCGCTGGCCGGCGCTGTTCGAGCGACTGATGGCTGAAGACAGCGCGGCCGTCCAGGCCGAACTGGTGCAAGGGCTGGGCTCGACGCTGAGCGTTGGCGGCATTCAACTCACCAGCCGCCACGACCGTCTTCATGAAGCGCAAATTCAGGCGGCGAGCCTGCCCGATAAAGCGCAACTGCACGTCTATGGCACCGGCCTCGGCGATTTGCCCGGCCTGCTTCTGGAGCGCGCAGGACTGCAACGGCTGTACGTGCACATCCTCAACGGCGCGTTGTTCGCGCTGGTGCTGCAGCTGCTCGATCAGCGCCAGTGGCTGGACGATCCGCGCGTCGAGTTGTTCTATGCCGGTGATCACCCGGACCTGTTCACGCCGTTTTTTGCTTTGCCCGCCGAGCTGCTGCTGGCCGACGACTTCAATGCGAAGGTCCGTGATCGGCTGGTCAATGAAATCCACCTCACTTTCAATAACCGCGAATTCGATGCGCAGTCACCGGCCATTCAGCAGCGTTTGCAAGAATGCCTGCCGGTGTTGCTCGGCGATGCAGATGTGGCGCAGCTGTTCGGCACTTGCACCGGCCGGGAGGTCTATGTGATTGCGACCGGGCCGAGCCTGGAGCAACATTTCGAACGTCTGGCAGCGATCCGCCAGCGGGCGGAGCGACCCTTGTTTATTTGCGTGGACACCGCTTATCGCCCCTTGCGCGAACACGGTATTGCGCCGGACCTGGTGGTGAGCATCGATCAGCGCATCAGTTTCCGTCATCTGCCTTTTGAAGAGTCCGACGGCATCCCGCTGGTGTATTTGCCGATGAGTGATCCGACGGTATTGAACGCGTGGAAGGGCAAACGCTACGGCGGCTATTCCGCAAGCCCGATCTACGCGGATTTGCGCAAGCAATATCCGCGAGGCCAGTTGCTCGTCGGCGGCAGCGTGATTCACCCGGCGGTGGATCTGGCAGTGAAAATAGGCGCTGCGCGTGTCACCCTGTTCGGCGCTGACTTCGCCTTCCCGATGAACAAGACCCATGCCGGCTGGGACGATGGCGATCTGGGGCCACCGGTGAATCAAGCGCGGCACTGGGTGAGTGACGGCCATGGCCAGCGGGTCAACACTCAGCTGAATTTTCGCGGTTATCTGTGCGTACTGGAGCGTTATATTGCCGCGAATCCCCAGGTCGAATTTTTCAACAGCAGCCGCGCCGGTGCGTTGATCGCCGGGACTGCTTTCAATCCGGAGTTCGTGCAATGAGCGCGCTGAGTCAAAATCAGGATCAGTGTCGCCAATGTGCGGCTTTGTTTCGCCTGGGGCGTGACGTTGAGGCGGCGCTTGCGATGGTCGATGTGTTCGAACAGGCCCAGCAATGTCTGTCCTCTTCATCTGTCGATGTTCAGCAGACATGGGCGCAGGTGCTGATGCAAATGCTCGAATGTCAGGAGCGTCAGGACTGGTTGAGTCTGGCCGATTCTATGGAATACGAGCTGGTTGAATTGCTGGAAAGCGTGCAGAGCTGAAGCGCTCCATGGCGCTGGCCCGCGGCTTCGCGCTACAGCCGGTTTTATGACGTCATTTTTTCACGGTGGACGTGGTGCTAAGTCTTTGTTTTCTCGGGGGTGGCAGGGTGATGGCAAATTTTTTTCAAAAAGCCCTCAAGCAACCTGCAAACCCGACGATAACTATTACGAAGGTTCTCTAGGCCATACCCGGCGGTTGCCAGGGCCGGAAGCCGCAGTACCCAACCAACGAGGAATTCGTCATGGCTTTAACAGTAAACACCAACACCACATCGTTGAACGTTCAGAAGAACCTGAACCGCGCTTCCGACGCTCTGTCCACTTCGATGCAGCGCCTGTCTTCCGGCCTGAAAATCAACAGCGCCAAAGACGACGCCGCTGGCCTGCAAATTTCCAACCGTATGTCTTCGCAGATCCGCGGTAACACCCAGGCCATCCAGAACGCCAACGACGGTATCTCCGTTGCCCAGACCGCTGAAGGCGCTCTGCAAGCTTCGACCGACATCCTGCAGCGTATGCGTGAACTGGCTGTTAAAGCCCGTAACGGTACCAACGGCAGTGCTGACCAGACCGCTACCAACGCTGAATTCGCTCAGATGTCCGACGAGATCACCCGTATCTCGGCTTCGACCAACCTGAACGGCAAAAACCTGCTGGACGGTTCGGCTGGTACTGTGACCCTGCAAGTGGGCGCAAACACCGGTTCGGCTAACCACATCGACCTGGTACTGAGCTCCAAGTTCGACGCCGTCAGCCTGTCGGTTGGTAGCGGCACTGTAGTTCTGACCGGTACTTCGGGTACTGGTGCTGGTTCTGCTTCCGAGAACATCGACAACGCGATCACTGCAATCGACGCCGCTATCGCTGCGATCGGTGCAACCCGCGCCAGCCTGGGTGCTTCGCAAAACCGTCTGACCAGCACCATCTCCAACCTGCAGAACATCACTGAAAACACCACCGCTGCTCAGGGTCGTGTACAGGACACCGACTTCGCCGCAGAAACTGCTAACCTGACCAAGCAGCAAACCCTGCAGCAAGCTTCCACTTCGGTTCTGGCTCAAGCCAACCAACTGCCTTCCGCTGTACTGAAGCTGCTTCAGTAATTCGGAACGAGTTTGAGCGGGGGAGTGCGCTTGTCGTGCTCTCTCGCTTTTTTACGTTAGGAGGTGATGGGCATGGACATGAGCGTGAAGCTTAACGTGTCTTATCCGGCTCCCAAGGCAGCGATACCGGTTGCTGACAAGCCGTCAGAGACACCAAAAGTTACGCAGGCCGATGCTCCGGTCGCTGACCGTAAACGTCAGGGTACGGATGACGCCAAGTTGAAACTGGCTGTGCAGGAGATCGAGAAGTTCGTCCAATCGATCAAGCGCAACCTGGAGTTCTCTATCGATGAGCACTCCGGAAAGGTCATCGTCAAGGTGATCGCAAGCGAGACGGGTGAGGTCGTTCGGCAGATTCCCTCCGCCGAAGCCCTCAAACTGGCAGACAGTCTTGCCAATGCAAGCCACGTGTTGTTCGACGCCAAAGTCTGATAAATGGCATGAATAGTGTTTGCTCGTTCCCAAGACGCCTGTAACAGTCAAAAGAATGGCAACAATCTGAAGGGAGATGCACATGGCAAGTCCAATTCTACCGGGTTCCGGACTGGGTTCCGGCCTGGACATCGGCGCGATCGTGACTGCGCTGGTCAACGCCGACAAGTCTGCCAAGCAGACGCAGATCGATACCGCCACTAAATCCAACAGCCTGAAGATTTCCGGTGTCGGTTCGCTGAAAAGCGCACTGGCGGCGTATCAGAAAGCAATGGGTGACCTGAACAAGGCCTCCAGCCCGGCGTTTGCCGGTTTTACCGCAACCTCTGACACGCCAGGGGTGGTCGGTGCGACCTCGGATAAAACCGCCGTACCGGGTACTTACAGCGTCGTCGTGAAAAACCTGGCCACCGGCTCGAAAGTTGCCAGTGCCGCCTTCGCCGGCGGGGCCGCCAGTGCCATTCCGAGTGGTACTCTGAAAATCAGTCAGAATGGCATTGATTACAATGTCGCGATTCCGGCCAATGCAACGTTGCAGTCCACGCGCGATGCAATCAACACCGCACAGGCCAGCAACGGTATTTCCGCGAACATCGTGACTGACAGCACCGGGTCTTCGCGTCTGGTGCTGAGCTCGAACAAGACGGGCGCCGGCATGGACCTGCAGGTCAGCGGCATCGCCGGGCTGGAAATCGACGGCACCCAGAAGATGGGCGACAGCCCGGCGCCAGGCGCGTCCGGAGCCGTCGGTAACCTGGCCATGGATGCTAGCCTGACCATCGACGGCCTGGCCGTTACGAGCAAGACCAATACCGTGACCGGTGCAATCAGCGGCATGACCCTGAATCTGGTCACCGCGAGCCCTGTCGTGGGCGGTTTGCCCACGCCGTCTACCGTGTCGGTCGCGACCAATACCGCCGGTATCCAGACGTCGCTGCAATCGTTCATCGACTCCTACAACACCCTGAAGAAAACCATCGATACGTTGTCCAAGGCAACGCCGGACGCCGACGGCAATCTGACCGTATCGGCAGCGTTCACCGGTGACGCTCTGCCGCGTTCGTTGATGGCTGATGTCCGCGCTCAGTTGACCGATCCAGGGGCGGGTGGCCAAGGGCAACTGTCCGTGCTGTCACAGATGGGTGTCCTGACGGACAGCAAGACCGGTTTGCTCACGCTCGATACAGCCGTGTTCAACAAGCGGATGGAAACGCCGGGGATGGCTGGCCAGGTCCAGCAGCTGTTCAGCGGCACCGATGCAAAGAATGGTCTGTTGGCGCGCATGACAGCAGCGGTTGATCCGTACGTCAAGACCGGTGGGCTGCTCGATCAGCGCAGTTCCAACCTGACCAATCTGACATCGAGCCTGCAAAAGCAGCAGGTGGCGCTGGATCTGCGCGTTGCCAACCTGACGGCAACCTTGACCGCCAAGTACAACGCCATGGACTTGCTCGTGGGGCAAATGAAGGCGACGGCGAGCAACATCACGTCGTTCTTCAGCTCGCTGAATGCTCAGCAGTCTGCGAAGTAACAAGTAGTAACGACAAAAACCCGGCTACGCTTTATCGGCGTGCGCCGGGTTTTTGTCTTTTGATCTAAAGTTCTGTGACTCGTTGGCGATACACTGGTTAGACGAGTCATTGTGGCAATGAGGTAGAACATGAATCCGATGTTAGCCCTTCGGCAGTACCAGAAAGTCGGCGCACACGCCCAGACATCCGAAGCGAGCCCGCACCGCCTGGTGCAAATGTTGATGGAAGGTGGTCTGGCGCGTATCGCTCAGGCCAAAGGCGCCATCGAGCGTAAGGACATTCCCGCCAAGTGCACATCGATCAGCAAGGCCATCGGTATCGTCAGTGGCCTGCGTGAAGGCCTCGACCTGGAAAACAATGCAGAGGCGCTGGCCGATCTGGATGGTCTGTATATCTACATGATGAAGCGCCTCGCCGAGGCGAACATCAGCAGCGATCCGCGTATCCTCGATGAGGTGGCGGGCCTGCTGACAACGGTAAAAGAAGGCTGGGATGCCATTGCGCCTGTGCCGGCTCCGCAGTTCTGAAGGAGATCACCATGAGTCTTGTATTGCAGCGAATCGCCGATACCCGTGAAGCGTTGGTCAGTGCGCTGGCCGAACGCAACTGGGAAGCTATTGGTGAGCTGGATCTGGCTTGCCGTTCCTGCATGGAAGACGTCATGGCGGAAGCTGCGCTGGACGAAGTCGCCTTGCGCGACAACCTCGAAGAGCTGCTGTTCGTTTACAAGGAGCTTCTTGAGGTGGCGATGGGTGAGCGGCAGGCGATAGCCAACGAGATGTCGCAGATCACCCAGGCGCAGAAAGCGGCAAAGGTTTACCATCTGTTTGGTTAATTAACCCCCAGTTAATCCAGGCATATGCGCCATAAATTTGACTGTGCACGGTTTTTTGACTTAACTAGTGGCTGTTTCCAGATTTAAGGCGTCTACAGGCACATGGTGTCCTGCAAGCGTCTCGCTTGCCCCTGATTTCGGGCATTGAGTTGACTAGGGAAGTTGCTATTGCATGTGGCGTGAAACCAAAATTCTGCTGATCGATGACGATAGCGTCCGCCGCCGCGACCTGGCGGTGATATTAAATTTTCTTGGCGAAGAAAATTTACCCTGCGGCAGCCATGACTGGCAGCAGGCAGTCGGCTCTTTGTCGTCTAGTCGTGAAGTCATTTGTGTACTGATCGGGACCGTGAATGCTCCTGGTGCACTTTTGGGCTTGCTAAAGACACTCGCAACCTGGGATGAGTTCCTTCCGGTTTTGTTGATGGGCGATAATTCTTCCGTTGACCTGCCTGAAGACCAGCGTCGCCGGGTGCTTTCGACCCTGGAAATGCCGCCCAGCTACAGCAAATTGCTCGATTCGTTGCACCGTGCCCAGGTCTATCGCGAGATGTACGACCAGGCCCGCGAGCGCGGCCGTCATCGCGAACCTAATTTATTCCGCAGTCTCGTCGGCACCAGCCGTGCGATCCAGCACGTGCGTCAGATGATGCAGCAAGTGGCCGATACCGACGCCAGCGTGCTGATCCTCGGTGAGTCCGGCACGGGCAAGGAAGTGGTCGCGCGCAACCTGCATTACCACTCCAAGCGCCGTGATGCGCCGTTTGTGCCGGTCAACTGCGGAGCGATTCCGGCAGAGTTGCTCGAAAGCGAATTGTTCGGCCACGAGAAGGGTGCCTTCACGGGGGCGATCACCAGCCGTGCCGGCCGCTTCGAGTTGGCCAACGGCGGTACGCTGTTCCTCGACGAAATCGGCGACATGCCGCTGCCGATGCAAGTCAAGCTGCTGCGCGTGTTGCAGGAGCGCACCTTCGAGCGGGTGGGCAGCAACAAGACCCAGAGCGTTGACGTGCGCATCATCGCCGCGACCCACAAGAATCTCGAAAGCATGATCGAGATCGGCAGTTTCCGCGAAGACCTCTACTATCGCCTGAACGTGTTCCCGATCGAGATGGCGCCGCTGCGTGAGCGCGTCGAAGACATCCCGTTGCTGATGAACGAGCTGATCTCGCGCATGGAACACGAAAAGCGCGGTTCGATCCGTTTCAACTCCGCCGCGATCATGTCGCTGTGCCGTCACGGCTGGCCGGGCAATGTCCGCGAGCTGGCCAACCTGGTCGAGCGCATGGCGATCATGCACCCGTATGGGGTGATCGGTGTGGTCGAGTTGCCGAAGAAATTTCGCTACGTCGACGACGAAGACGAGCAAATGGTCGACAGCCTGCGCAGCGACCTCGAAGAGCGTGTGGCGATCAACGGCCACACGCCGGATTTCGGCGCCAACGCGCTGCTACCGCCGGAAGGCCTGGACCTCAAGGACTACCTCGGTGGTCTGGAACAGGGCCTTATTCAGCAGGCGCTGGACGATGCCAATGGCATTGTTGCCCGTGCTGCCGAGCGTCTGCGCATCCGCCGCACCACCCTGGTGGAAAAGATGCGCAAGTACGGCATGAGCCGGGCCGGAGGAGACGAGCAGGCGGATGATTGACGCCTGTTTTTCAACTCCTTCATTTATAAGCCGTTTTTTTTAGGCACGGGTATTGCTACATCCCTCGCAACGTTCCGTTTCACTGACGGTCAGCCAAGCGAGAGAGCACAATGCCCCAAGTCGCCCAGATCTCTTCTGCCTCCAACATCGTGGGGCAACCCTCATCCGTGGAGCAGGCAAGCCGTCAGGGACTTGAGCAGGCGTTCGCGCTGTTCAACCAGATGTCCAGCCAGTTGACCGACTCCTACAGCCTGCTGGAAGCGCGGGTCACCGAGCTCAAGGGTGAGCTGGAAGTGGTCAGCGCCCAGCGCATGCAGGAGTTGGCAGAAAAAGAGCGCTTGGCCAATCGTCTGCAAAACCTCCTTGATCTGTTGCCCGGCGGCGTCATTGTGCTTGACGGTCGCGGCATCGTGCGCGAAGCCAACCCGGCCGCCATCGATTTGCTCGGCTTGCCGCTGGTAGGCGAGTTGTGGCGTCAGGTGATCGCTCGCTGCTTCGCGCCGCGTGAAGATGACGGTCACGAAATTTCCCTGAAAAACGGTCGGCGCCTGTCGATTGCCACCCGCTCGCTGGATGCCGAACCGGGGCAATTGGTGCTGCTCAACGACCTGACAGAAACCCGTCATCTGCAAGATCAACTGGCGCGCCATGAGCGCTTGTCCTCGCTGGGACGCATGGTTGCCTCGCTGGCGCACCAGATCCGCACGCCGCTGTCCGCCGCGTTGCTCTACGCCAGTCATTTGACTGAGCAGCAATTGCCGGTGGAAACCCAGCAGCGTTTCGCCGGACGCCTCAAGGAGCGTCTGCATGAGCTGGAGCATCAAGTGCGCGACATGCTGGTATTTGCTCGCGGCGAGTTGCCGCTGACCGATCGCCTTACACCTCATGCCTTGATGCAATCGCTGCAAGCCGCGGCGCTGACCCATGTGCAGGATTTGCCGATTCGCTGGCAGTGCGACAGCCATACCGGTGAGTTGCTGTGCAACCGCGACACGCTGGTCGGCGCGCTGTTGAATCTGATTGAAAACGCCATTCAGGCCAGCGCCGCAGATGTACGTTTGAAAGTGCATTGCTACACCCGCGATAACACGCTGCGCCTGTGCGTCAGCGATAGCGGCAGTGGCATCGAGCCAACAGTTTTGGCGCGCCTCGGCGAGCCTTTTTTTACCACCAAAGTCACCGGCACCGGCCTTGGCCTGACCGTGGTCAAGGCAGTGGCCCGGGCGCATCAGGGAGAATTGCTGCTGCGTTCGCGGGTCGGACGCGGCACATGCGCGCAGGTCATCCTGCCGCTGTTTTCCGCCGCACAGGGAGCTGAGTAAACCCCATGGGCATCAAGGTGTTGTTGGTCGAGGATGACCGTTCTCTGCGTGAGGCGCTGGCCGATACGCTGCTGCTCGCCGGCCATGATTATCAGGCGGTCGGTAGCGCTGAGGAGGCGTTGACGGCGGTCGCGCAAAAAGCGTTCAGCCTGGTGGTCAGCGACGTCAACATGCCGGGCATGGACGGTCATCAATTGCTCGCCCTGCTGCGTGCGCGACAGCCGCAATTGCCGGTGCTCCTGATGACCGCCCATGGCGCGGTCGAGCGTGCGGTCGATGCGATGCGCCAGGGCGCAGCGGATTATCTGGTCAAGCCGTTCGAACCCAAAGCGCTGCTCGATCTCGTTGCGCGGCATGCGTTGGGTAGTCTCGGGGCGAGCGCAGACGACGGCCCGGTGGCGGTCGAACCTGCCAGCGCGCAGCTGCTGGAACTGGCGGCGCGGGTTGCCCGTAGTGACTCGACCGTATTGATCTCCGGCGAATCCGGCACCGGTAAAGAGGTGCTGGCGCGCTATATCCACCAGCAATCGCCGCGGGCCAGTCAGCCCTTTATCGCGATTAACTGCGCCGCGATCCCCGACAACATGCTCGAAGCGACGTTGTTCGGTCACGAGAAAGGTTCGTTCACCGGTGCCATCGCTTCACAGGCCGGCAAGTTCGAGCAGGCCGAAGGTGGCACGATTCTGCTCGATGAAATTTCCGAAATGCCCTTGGGCCTGCAAGCCAAGCTGCTACGTGTGTTGCAGGAGCGCGAAGTGGAGCGGGTCGGCGCACGCAAGCCGATCAGCCTGGATATTCGCGTGGTCGCAACGACCAACCGCGATCTGGCCGGCGAAGTGGCGGCGGGGCGCTTCCGTGAAGACCTGTTTTACCGCTTGTCGGTTTTCCCCCTGGCCTGGCGTCCACTTCGCGAGCGCACTGCCGATATCCTGCCGCTGGCGGAAAAATTGTTGGCCAAACACGTCAATAAAATGAAGCACGCAGCGGCGAAGCTGTCGCCCGAAGCGCAAGCTTGCCTGACCGCTTATCCGTGGCCGGGTAATGTGCGTGAGCTGGACAACGCCATCCAGCGCGCGCTGATCTTGCAGCAGGGCGGTTTGATTCAGCCACAGGATTTCTGCCTGGCCGGTGCGGTGACATTCGCTCCTTTGCCGGTCGCAGCGCCGGCGATTCGCGAAGTGCAAATCGACGTGGATTCGGCCGGCGCCCTGGGCGATGACCTGCGCCGCCGGGAGTTTCAGATGATCATCGACACCCTGCGCGCCGAGCGTGGCCGGCGCAAGGAAGCGGCAGAAAAGCTCGGCATCAGCCCGCGCACCCTGCGCTACAAACTGGCGCAAATGCGCGATGCCGGTATGGATGTCGAAGGCTATCTGTTCGCCACCTGAGCGCTCCTGCAAAACATTCAGAATGCTTTTCTAGGAAGGGTGCCCATGAGCTGGCACCCTTGTTGCTAATACCTGTGTACCCGCCGAGTGAGTGTCAAAAAATTGCGGGCCGCCCAAGAGAGTAGACCATGAGCCAAGGTATTGAATTTAATCGGTTGATGATGGACATGCAGGCCATGAAAGTGGATGCCATGTCTGCGCGTAAATCGACTGCCGCTGTCCCTGAACTGGCGGGCAGCAGCTTTTCCGACATGCTCGGTCAGGCGATCAATAAAGTCAGCGATACCCAGCAAGCCTCGACTCAACTGGCCAACGCTTTCGAAATCGGCAAGAGCGGCGTCGATCTGACGGACGTGATGGTCGCTTCGCAAAAAGCCAGCGTGTCGTTCCAGGCTCTGACCCAGGTGCGTAACAAGCTGGTTCAGGCTTACCAAGACATCATGCAGATGCCGGTTTAAGGGCGAAATAAGTCATGGCAGAAGCAGTCGCTGATAACGTTCCGGCCAAGGCCACCCCGATCGACGGCAAACCGCCGCTGTTCGGCCTGTCCTTTCTGGAAAACCTTTCCCAGATGACCGTGCTGCGTCAGGTCGGCCTGTTGGTCGGTCTGGCGGCGAGCGTGGCGATTGGCTTTGCCGTGGTGCTGTGGTCGCAGCAGCCGGATTACCGTCCCCTGTACGGCAGCCTGGCCGGCCTGGACGCCAAGCAGGTCATGGAAACCCTGGCCGCCGCTGACATTCCTTACAACGTAGAACCCAATTCTGGCGCCTTGCTGGTCAAGGCCGACGACCTGTCCCGTGCGCGGATGAAACTCGCGGCCGCTGGTGTCACTCCCAGCGACGGCAACATCGGTTTCGAAATCCTCGACAAGGAACAAGGTCTGGGCACCAGCCAGTTCATGGAAGCGACCCGTTATCGTCGCGGCCTCGAAGGCGAACTGGCGCGGACCATTTCCAGCCTGAACAACGTTAAGGGTGCCCGTGTGCACCTGGCGATTCCGAAGAGTTCGGTGTTCGTCCGTGACGAGCGCAAGCCGAGCGCCTCGGTGCTGGTCGAACTGTACAGCGGTCGTTCGCTGGAGCCGGGTCAGGTGGTGGCGATTATCAACCTGGTGGCAACCTCCGTTCCCGAGCTGAGCAAATCGCAGATCACCGTCGTCGATCAGAAGGGCAACCTGCTCTCCGATCAGGCGGAAAACTCCGAAATGACCATGGCCGGCAAGCAGTTCGATTACAGTCGCCGCATGGAAAGCATGCTCACCCAGCGCGTGCACAACATTCTGCAACCGGTACTGGGCAACGATCGCTACAAGGCTGAAGTCTCGGCCGACGTCGATTTCAGCGCCGTTGAATCGACTGCCGAGCAGTTCAACCCGGATCAACCGGCGTTGCGCAGCGAACAGTCGGTCAATGAACAACGCACCGCCAGCAATGGCCCGCAAGGTGTGCCGGGTGCCTTGAGCAACCAGCCACCGTCGCCGGCCTCGGCGCCGCAAACCACCGGTGGTACCGCCGCACCGGCCGGCATGATTCAACCGGGCCAACCGCTGGTTGACGCCAACGGTCAGCAGATCATGGACCCGGCCACCGGCCAGCCGATGCTCGCGCCGTACCCGGCCGACAAGCGTCAGCAATCGACCAAGAACTTCGAACTCGACCGTTCGATCAGCCACACCAAACAACAGCAGGGTCGTCTCAATCGCCTGTCGGTGTCGGTGGTGGTCGACGATCAGGTCAAGATCAACCCTGCCAACGGTGAAACCAGCCGTGCGCCGTGGAGCGCCGACGAATTGGCGCGCTTCACTCGTCTGGTGCAGGACGCCGTCGGTTTCGACGCCAGCCGTGGCGACAGTGTCAGCGTGATCAACATGCCGTTCTCCGCCGAGCGCGGCGAAGTGATTGCCGATATTCCGTTCTACTCCCAGCCTTGGTTCTGGGACATCGTCAAACAAGTGCTGGGTGTGCTGTTCATCCTCGTGCTGGTGTTTGGTGTGCTGCGTCCGGTGCTCAACAACATCACCGGTGGCGGCAAAGGCAAGGAGCTGGCCGGTCTGGGCAGCGACGTGGAACTCGGTGGCATGGGCGGCCTGGATGGCGAACTGTCCAACGACCGCGTGAGCCTCGGTGGTCCGCAGAGCATTCTGTTGCCGAGCCCGAGCGAGGGTTATGACGCGCAACTGAATGCAATCAAGAGTCTGGTAGCTGAAGACCCGGGTCGCGTGGCTCAGGTCGTGAAAGAGTGGATTAACGCAGATGAGTGATAACCGAGCCGCCGCCGTCAAACTGACCAAGGTCGACAAAGCCGCGATTCTGCTGCTGTCCCTGGGGTCGACCGATGCTGCGCAAGTGCTGCGCCACATGGGCCCGAAAGAAGTCCAGCGCGTCGGCGTAGCCATGGCGCAGATGGGTAACGTCCACCGCGAGCAGGTCGAGCAGGTGATGAGCGAATTCGTCGACATCGTCGGCGACCAGACCAGCCTCGGTGTCGGTTCCGACGACTACGTGCGCAAGATGCTCACCCAGGCCCTGGGCGAGGACAAGGCCAACGGCCTGATCGACCGCATCCTGCTCGGCGGCAACACCAGCGGCCTCGACAGCCTGAAATGGATGGAGCCGCGCGCGGTGGCCGACGTCATCCGTTACGAACACCCGCAGATTCAGGCGATCGTGGTCGCGTACCTCGACCCGGATCAGGCCGGTGAAGTGCTCGGCAACTTCGACCACAAAGTGCGTCTGGACATCATTCTGCGCGTTTCGTCGTTGAACACCGTGCAACCGGCAGCCTTGAAAGAACTCAACCAGATTCTCGAGAAGCAGTTCTCCGGCAACTCGAACGCCTCGCGTACCACCCTGGGTGGCATCAAGCGTGCGGCCGACATCATGAACTTCCTCGACAGTTCGATCGAAGGCCAGCTCATGGACTCGATCCGCGAAGTCGACGAAGACCTGTCCGGTCAGATCGAGGACCTCATGTTCGTGTTCAACAACCTGGCGGACGTCGACGACCGCGGTATTCAGGCGCTGTTGCGCGAAGTGTCTTCCGACGTGCTGGTGCTGGCCCTCAAGGGGTCGGACGAAGGCGTCAAGGAAAAGATCTTCAAGAACATGTCCAAGCGTGCTGCCGAACTGCTGCGCGACGACCTCGAGGCCAAAGGCCCGGTGCGCGTCAGCGACGTCGAAACCGCGCAGAAAGAAATCCTCACCATTGCCCGTCGTATGGCCGAAGCCGGCGAAATCGTGCTCGGTGGCAAGGGTGGCGAGGAAATGATCTAAGCCCATGGACAAGCCTGACGAGTCTGTGACGGATCTGATCCGCGCCCGCGATGTTCGTGGCTTCGAATCCTGGGCAATGCCCAGTTTCGATCCGCCGAAACCGGAACCCGAGCCTGAGCCGGAACCCGAACCGCCGGAAATGGAAGAAGTGCCGCTGGAAGAAGTCCAGCCACTGACCCTGGAAGAACTCGAGAGCATCCGTCAGGAGGCTTACAACGAGGGCTTCGCCATCGGCGAGAAAGAAGGTTTTCACAGCACCACGCTGAAGGTGCGTCAGGAAGCTGAAACAGCGCTGGCGGCGAAAATCGCCAGCCTTGAGCTGTTGATGGCCAACCTGTTCGAACCGATCGCCGAACAAGACACACAGATTGAAAAGTCGCTGGTCGACCTCGTGCAACACATCACCAAACAGGTGATCAAGCGCGAACTGGCCATCGATTCGACGCAAATCGAACACGTCATGCGCGATGCGCTCAAGCTGTTGCCGCTGGGCGTTGAAAACGTGCGCCTGTACGTCAACCCGCAGGACTTCGCTCAGGTCAAAGCCCTGCGCGCCCGCCATGAAGAAAGCTGGCGCATCGTCGAAGACGAGTCCTTGTTGCCGGGCGGTTGCCGGGTTGAAACCGAGCACAGCCGCATCGACGCCAGCGTTGAATCGCGGGTGACGCAGGTCATGGCCAAACTGTTCGACCAGTTGCACGAGCAAGCCCTGCACCCGGCAGCGGCCGATCTGACGCTCGATATTCCTGAAGACACCCCAGCGGCTGTCGACCCTGACGAGCCGCGCGCGGACGCCAGCGATGCGCCTTGAACGCACCAGCTTTGCCAAGCGCCTGAGCACCTATGCCGAGGCCACCGAGATTGCCGGCGCGCCGATTCTCGAAGGCCGTCTGCTGCGCATGGTCGGCCTGACCCTTGAGGCTGAAGGCCTGCGCGCCGCCATGGGCACCCGCTGCATGGTGATCAATGACGACAGCTACCACCCGTCCCAGGTGGAAGCGGAAGTCATGGGTTTTTCTGGCAGCAAAGTCTTTCTGATGCCGGTCGGCAGTGTCGCCGGCATCGCTCCCGGTGCCCGTGTGGTGCCGCTGGCCGATACCGGGCGCCTGCCGATGGGCATGAGCATGCTCGGCCGCGTACTCGATGGCGCGGGTCGTGCGCTGGACGGCAAGGGCGGCATGAAGGCCGAAGACTGGGTGCCGATGGATGGCCCGACAATCAACCCGCTCAACCGTGACCCGATCAGCGTGCCGCTGGACGTCGGCATCCGCTGCATCAACGGTTTGCTGACGGTCGGCCGTGGTCAGCGTCTGGGTCTTTTCGCCGGTACCGGTGTCGGTAAATCGGTGTTGCTGGGCATGATGACGCGCTTCACCGAGGCCGACATTATCGTCGTCGGTCTGATCGGTGAACGCGGTCGCGAAGTTAAAGAATTCATCGAACACATCCTCGGCGAAGAAGGCCTCAAGCGTTCGGTCGTGGTCGCCTCGCCGGCGGACGATGCACCACTGATGCGTATGCGCGCGGCGATGTACTGCACGCGCATCGCCGAGTATTTCCGCGACAAGGGCAAGAACGTTTTGCTGCTGATGGATTCGCTGACGCGTTTCGCTCAGGCCCAGCGGGAAATCGCCCTGGCTATTGGCGAGCCGCCTGCGACCAAGGGCTATCCGCCGTCGGTATTTGCCAAACTGCCGAAACTGGTCGAGCGCGCCGGTAATGCCGAGAAGGGCGGTGGTTCGATCACGGCGTTCTACACGGTGTTGTCCGAGGGCGATGACCAGCAGGACCCGATTGCCGACTCGGCGCGGGGCGTGCTGGACGGCCACATTGTGCTGTCGCGGCGTCTGGCCGAGGAAGGGCACTATCCGGCCATCGATATTGAAGCGTCGATCAGCCGGGTGATGCCGGCGGTGGTTTCGGCCGAGCACATGCAGCGCGCGCAGTATTTCAAGCAACTGTGGTCGCGCTATCAACAGAGCCGCGACCTGATCAGCGTCGGCGCCTACGTCGCCGGCGGCGATCGCGAGACCGACCTGGCGATTTCCCTGCAACCGCAGTTGGTCAGGTATCAGCGCCAGGGCCTCAACGACAAAATCAACATGGGCGAAAGCCAGGCTTATCTCGAAACCCTGTTCGCCCCCGCGGCAGGCGGGTAACCGCTCATGGCCGTCAGCCGCGCCGCGCGCCTGGCACCGGTGGTGGACATGGCCGAGAAGGCCGAGAAAACCGCCGTGCAGCGCCTCGCCTATTTTCAGGGGCAGGTGAAGGTTGCTGAAAGCAAGCTGGCCGACCTCAATGCCTTTCGTCTGGATTATTCACAGCAATGGATCGTGCGCGGCAGCACCGGCGTGTCAGGGCAGTGGCTGCTCGGCTTCCAGGGCTTTCTGGCGCAACTCGATACCGCGGTTGATCAACAGCGTCAGAGTCTGGTCTGGCACCAGAACAATCTGGACAAGGCCCGCGAAGCCTGGCAACAGGCCTTCGCTCGCGTCGAAGGCCTGCGCAAGCTGGTCCAGCGCTATCGCGACGAGGCGCAACGCCTCGAAGACAAGCGTGAGCAGAAGCTGCTCGATGAACTGTCGCAGCGCTTGCCACGGCGTGATGCGTTCTAGCCTTCACCAAAATCTCCTGTGGGAGCGAGCCTGCTTGCGAAGGCATTCGACCCATTGATGCAAATGTTGACTGACATGACGCCTTCGCGAGCAGGCTCGCTCCCACACTTCCCCCACATTTGTTCCAGCGTTGCGCCTTGCCCCATCCCTATCCAGATGCTAAACCTTGTACAGGTTCGTTAATGACAAGGAAGCCAGTCAATGTCAGTCGTTACAGAAGTCTCGCCAGATGGTCACAAGCTGACCATCGCGATCAAAGGGCGCTTCGATTTCGGTCGCCACCAGGAATTTCGCGAGTCGTATGAAAAACTCAATACGAAACCCGAATCCATTGTGGTCGATCTGAAAGAAGCCACCTACCTCGACAGCTCCGCGCTGGGCATGTTGCTTCTGCTGCGTGACCACGCGGGCGGCGACGACGCGGACATCCGCGTCGTCAACAGCAGCTCCGACGTGAAGAAAATCCTCGCGATCTCCAATTTCGACAAATTGTTCGACATCAGTTGACGGCCATGCAGGCGCTTGAGCCGCTGACGATCCTGATCGCTGAAGACAGTGCGGCCGACCGGTTGCTGCTGTCGACGATCGTCCGTCGCCAAGGCCATGAAGTGCTGACCGCGGCTGATGGCGCGCAAGCCGTTGCGGTTTTTCGCCAGCAGCAGCCTGATCTGGTACTCATGGACGCGATGATGCCGGTGATGGACGGTTTCGAGGCCGCCCGGCAGATCAAGGCACTGGCAGGGGAAGCGCTGGTGCCGATCATCTTTCTCACCTCGTTGACCGAAAGCGAGGCGCTGGCCCGTTGCCTGGAGGCTGGTGGCGACGACTTTCTGGCGAAGCCGTACAACCAGGTGATCCTGGCCGCCAAAATCAAGGCGATGGATCGCTTGCGCCGTTTGCAGGCGACGGTGCTGGAACAACGCGACCAGATCGCCCGGCACCACGATTACCTGCTCAACGAACAGCGCGTGGCCAAGGCAGTGTTCGACAAGGTCGCGCATTCCGGTTGCCTGAGCGCGCCGAACATCCGTTACCTGCAATCGCCCTACGCGCTGTTCAACGGCGATCTGCTGCTGGCGGCCTACACGCCGGCCGGCGACATGCACGTCATGCTTGGCGACTTCACCGGGCATGGTTTGCCGGCGGCGGTTGGCGCGATGCCGCTGGCCGAAGTGTTTTATGGCATGACCGCCAAGGGCTATGGCCTGGCCGAAACCCTGCGTGAAATGAATGCCAAGCTCAAGCGCATCCTGCCGGTAGACATGTTCTGCTGCGCGACTTTGCTGTGCCTGAGTTCCGAGCGGCGCTCGGTGGAAGTGTGGAACGGCGGCATGCCCGACGGGTATCTGCACCGCCTTGCCACTGGCGAGCGCGAACCGCTGGCCGCGCGCCATTTGCCGTTGGGGGTGCTGAGTCCGCAGGCGTTCGACGACCGCACTCAAGTGCATTCGATGGCGGTCGGAGATCGGGTATTTCTGTTGTCCGACGGGGTGATCGATACCAGCGATGCCAACGATCAGTTGTTCGGCGTCGAGCGCTTGCAGCAGGTTTTTGCCGCTAATCGAGAGCCAGACCGGCTGTTCGAGGACATTGAACAAGCCCTGCGCGATTTTCGCGGGCAGGCGCGCGACGATGTCAGCATGGTTGAAGTCAGCCTGCTCGAATCGGCGCAGGCGCAAGGCTCGGCGCCGATGTATTCCGACAGCGGCCAGTCGTGCCCGCTGGACTGGTCAGTCAGCTTCGAATTTCGCGGCGCCACGCTCAAGCGTTTCAATCCGTTACCGTTTCTCCTGCAATTGCTGCAGGAGGTACATGGACTGCGCGCGCAGAGCGGCGCGTTGTACAGCGTGCTCGCCGAGTTGTATTCCAATGCATTGGAGCACGGTGTGTTGGGGCTGGATTCCAGTCTCAAGCGCGATGCGTCGGGTTTCGCCCGTTACTACGAATTGCGCAACGAACGGCTACAGGCTCTGCAGGACGGTTTCGTCCGCGTGCATCTGCAGGTTGAGCCGCTGGGCGAGGGCGGACGTCTGGTCGTCCGGGTCGAAGACAGCGGCAAAGGCTTTGATGTGGATCAGGTCATGGAGCGACCGCTGGACGCTGTCCGTTTGTCGGGGCGCGGACTCAGTCTGGTACGCCAATTAGGGCATAACGCCCGGTGGTCGGACCAAGGTCGTAGTGCTCGCGTGGAGTTTTTCTGGGAGATTGAGGCATAATCCGCCCATTCTTGATCAAGGAGTGAGCAAGTGACAGACCTTCATGTAAACCGCGACGTTCTCGGCACCTTGCGTGAGGTGATGGGAGACGGCTACCAGGAGTTGCTGGAAACCTTTCTGGCAGATTCGAAAAGCCGCCTGCACCAGTTGCAGGGCACCACCAGCGCCAAAACCTTGTCCGATATCGCCCATAGCTTCAAGGGCAGCGCCAGCAATATGGGTGCGGTTCGGCTGGTTGCGTTGTGCGAAGAGCTGGAGTCGAACGCCAAAGACAAAAGTCCGCAAGCACTCGCTCAACTGGTCGCCGAAATCCACAAGGAATTTTCTGACGTGAGCTCTGTGTACGAAGACGAAAAACACCACACGCACACTCACTAAGCGCCGCCGTCCGGCACTTTTCTCAAGCGCCGGGCTAAACTGGCCCGGCACTTGCAGCCATCTTCCGTAACTGTACCTACGATCCCAGTGCAGCGGAGACCGTGTCATGCCTGCGACCCCTAACATTCTTCTTCAGACCGCCGCCCAGGCCAAGGCGCAAGCCGCCTCTGCCAAAACGTCGACAGTGGCCGCAGATGCCGGGGACAAGGCTTCCAGCTTCGCAAAAGTGTTTGCTGATCAGGCGCCGGCCAAGCCTGCCGTGAACCCTGACAGTTCAGTCAAACCGGCACGTGACAAGGTCGCTGACAACAGCGGCAAAAAGGATGTCGGCAACGATAAGGCTGCCGCGCCTGAGCCGACGGTTGCCGATAGCGGCAAAGCGTTGCCTGCCGAAAAAACGGTTGCCAGCGACGGCGAGACGGTCCCCGATGACGCTGCCGCAGAAACTGTGCAAACCCCTGTGGTGGATGCCGCGCCTGTAGACCCGGCGCTTGACCCTGCGTTGGTGCAAGTCGTCCAGCCGCTGGTGGCGACACCTGTCGTGCAAGCGCCGGTAGTCGCAACGCCAGCCCAGCCGGAAACCGAAGCCCCTGCGCTGGCGGTCTTACCGGGCATGGTCAAAGATCCGGCGCCGACCGACAGCGAATTCGACCCCTCGGCCGACCCACTCGATGCATTGCCGGCCGTGCGCATGGCGATGGAGCAGGGCGGGCACATTTCCGCCGCCAGCCAGGCGCAACCCAAAGCATCGCCGGCCCAGGCTCAGGCCGACGGCGAATTGACCTCGGCACAGAACTTTGCCGCCGGCATGGCCAGCATGCTTGACGTACAGGCCGATAAGGACAGCACCAGCCAGGGCGGCGAAAAGGCCTTCAGCGGACTGATCGACGATGGCCTGAAAGATTTGAAAGCAGCCACCAGCGACACCCGCGTCGACGACTTCGCCAACCGTCTGGCAGCGCTGACCCAGGCCGCGACACCGAAAACCGCGAATGCGCTGCCGGTGAACCAACCGATCGCCATGCACCAGAGCGGCTGGACCGAGGAAGTGGTCAACCGCGTCATGTACCTGTCCAGCGTCAACCTCAAAGCCGCCGACATTCAGTTGCAGCCCGCTGAACTGGGCCGTCTGGATATCCGCGTGAACATGGTCCCGGATCAGCAGACCCAAGTGACGTTCATGAGTGCGCATCCGAGTGTGCGCGAAGCCCTCGACGGGCAAATGCACCGCTTGCGCGAGATGTTCACCCAGCAGGGCATGGGCCAGGTCGACGTCAACGTGTCTGATCAGAATCGTGGCTGGCAGGGCCAGGAACAGGCGCAACAGGGTCAGCAGGGCCGCGCCCGCGCGGCTGGTGGGCGTCTGGATTCGGCAGACGAAGAATTGACCCCGGCGACCGTGGCTGAAGTGGCTGCTCAAACCACAAGCGTGATTGGCAGCAGCGCTGTCGACTATTACGCCTGACACGACGCTGTACCCCCTGTGGGAGCGGGCTTGCTCGCGAATGCGATGTCACATTCAACATTGATGTTGTCTGTCACAGCGCTTTCGCGAGCAAGCCCGCTCCCACATTGGTTTTGTGGCACCGTTCAGATAGCGCTGACACTTCTGGCATAACACTTGCTCTTGCCTTGCCGTGCGACTGTGAAACCCCCGATTAGTGACGGATTATTGGCATGGCGAAGAGCGAAGCTGCAGCAGTAAAAGACCCCGCAACCAAAGGCAAACTCAAGCTGATCATCGTGATCGTGCTGGCGTTGCTGGTGGCCATTGGTGCATCCGTGGGGGCGACCTGGTTCTTCATGCACAGCGCCCAGAGCAAGCCCGCCGAGGCGGCCGATGCCGCGCCAGTCGGCAAGCAACCGGCGATCTTCGAGCCAATGGCGCCGGCCTTCGTTGCCAACTACAACCAGAATGGCCGTCAGCGCTACATGCAGGTGAGTATCACCATGCTGGCGCGTAACCAGGCCGATCTGGAGGCGCTCAAAGTGCACATGCCGGTGATCCGCAATAACCTGGTGATGCTCTTCTCCGGCCAGGAATTCGCCACACTGGCGACCCCGGTCGGTCAGGAGATGTTGCGCCAGAAGGCCACCGCCAGCGTCCAGGAAGTGGCGCAGAAAGAGCTTGGCAAAGTGGTGATCGAACAGTTGCTTTTCACTAATTTCGTACTGCAGTAGGAATACGACATGGCCGTGCAGGATCTGCTGTCCCAGGATGAAATCGATGCGCTGTTGCATGGCGTCGACGATGGTCTGGTACAGACCGATAACGCTGCCGAACCCGGCAGTGTCAAAAGCTACGACCTGACCAGCCAGGATCGCATCGTCCGTGGACGCATGCCGACCCTGGAAATGATCAACGAGCGTTTCGCCCGCTACACCCGCATCAGCATGTTCAACATGCTGCGGCGCTCGGCAGACGTGGCTGTCGGCGGCGTGCAGGTGATGAAATTCGGCGAATACGTGCACTCGCTGTACGTGCCGACCAGCCTCAACCTGGTCAAGATCAAACCGTTGCGCGGCACCGCGCTGTTCATCCTCGACGCCAAACTGGTGTTCAAGCTGGTGGACAACTTCTTCGGTGGTGACGGCCGTCACGCCAAGATCGAAGGGCGGGAATTCACCCCGACCGAACTGCGCGTGGTGCGCATGGTGCTGGAGCAGGCGTTTGTCGACCTGAAAGAAGCCTGGCAGGCGATCATGGAAGTCAATTTCGAGTACATCAACTCGGAAGTGAACCCGGCCATGGCCAACATCGTCGGCCCGAGCGAAGCCATTGTCGTATCGACTTTCCACATCGAACTCGATGGCGGTGGCGGTGATTTGCACGTGACCATGCCGTACTCGATGATCGAACCAGTGCGCGAGATGCTCGACGCCGGTTTCCAGTCGGACCTCGACGATCAGGACGAGCGCTGGGTCAACGCCCTGCGTCAGGACGTGCTCGATGTCGACGTGCCGATTGGCGCCACCGTGGCTCGCCGCCAGTTGAAACTGCGCGACATCCTGCACATGCAGCCGGGCGATGTGATCCCGGTGGAAATGCCGGAAGACATGATCATGCGCGCCAACGGCGTACCGGCCTTCAAGGTCAAGATGGGCTCGCACAAAGGCAACCTCGCGTTGCAGGTGATCGAGCCGATCGAGCGTCGCTGAGGCGGCGTTTTCACCCCCGTATTTAACTGAATTGTTGCCCGCCGAGGACACATGATGAACGACGATATGAACGCCCAGGACGATCAGGCACTGGCCGATGAATGGGCTGCTGCCCTGGAAGAGACCGGTGACGCCGGTCAGGCTGACATCGATGCGCTGCTGGCTGCCGATGCCGGCGTGTCGAGCTCCAATCGTCTGCCGATGGAAGAGTTCGGCAGCGTGCCGAAGAGCCACGATCCGGTGACGCTGGACGGTCCGAACCTGGACGTGATCCTCGACATTCCGGTGTCCATTTCCATGGAAGTGGGCAGCACCGACATCAACATCCGCAACCTGCTGCAACTGAACCAGGGTTCGGTGATCGAACTCGATCGTCTGGCTGGTGAGCCGCTCGACGTGCTGGTCAACGGCACGCTGATTGCGCACGGCGAAGTGGTGGTGGTCAACGAGAAGTTCGGCATCCGCCTGACCGACGTGATCAGCCCAAGCGAACGCATCAAGAAGCTGCGCTGAGTGAAACGGTTTCTCTGGGCGCTGCTGGCACTGCCCTTGAGCGTGCTGGCCGCCGAGCCGAGCGCCACCGCCACCGCGCCTGTCGCGGCGGCGCCAATGGTCAACAGCGGCGTGGCCGGGCAATTGACGCAACTGGTGTTCGGCTTGCTGCTGGTGGTGGGGTTGATCTTCTTCCTCGCCTGGCTGCTGCGCCGGGTCCAGCAGGCGGGGCCGGCGGGCAAGGGGCAGGTGATCGAGCTGATCGGCTCGCGCGCGCTCGGCCCGCGTGATCGCTTGCTGCTGGTGCAGGTCGGCAACGAGCAGATTCTGCTCGGCCTCAGCCCCGGCACCATCACCGCGCTGCATGTGCTCAAAGAGCCAGTCGAAGTGCCCGATAACAGCGAAAAAGCCACGCCGGAATTCGCCCAGCAGTTGCTGAAGATTCTCGGCAAGGATCAGAAGGATAAGAAGTAATGGCTGCGCTCCGCATCGTCCTGACGCTGGCCCTGTTGCTGGCCGCGCCACTGGCGTTCGCCGCCGATCCGTTGTCGATTCCGGCGATCACGCTGGGCACCAACGCCGACGGCGCGCAAGAGTATTCGGTCAGCCTGCAGATCCTGCTGATCATGACCGCGCTGAGCTTCATTCCGGCGGCGGTCATCCTGATGACCAGTTTCACGCGGATCATTATTGTCTTTTCGATCCTGCGACAGGCCCTCGGCCTGCAACAGACGCCGTCGAACCAGATCCTCACCGGCATGGCGCTGTTCCTGACGATGTTCATCATGGCACCGGTGTTCGACCGGGTGAACAAAGACGCGCTGCAGCCGTACCTGGCGGAAACGCTGACGGCCCAGCAGGCGGTGGAAAAGGCTCAGGTGCCGATCAAGGACTTCATGCTGGCGCAGACCCGCACCAGCGATCTCGAGTTGTTCATGCGCCTGTCCAAGCGTACCGATATCGCCACCCCGGATCAGGCGCCGCTGACGATTCTGGTGCCGGCGTTTGTCACCTCCGAGCTGAAAACCGCGTTCCAGATCGGCTTCATGATCTTCATCCCGTTCCTGATCATCGACCTGGTCGTGGCGAGCGTGCTGATGGCGATGGGTATGATGATGCTCTCGCCGCTGATCATCTCGCTGCCGTTCAAGATCATGCTGTTCGTGCTGGTCGATGGCTGGGCGCTGATCATCGGCACGCTGGCCAGCAGTTTTGGAGGTGTCTCGCCATGACGCCGGAAGTCGCGGTCGATATCTTTCGCGAGGCGCTGTGGCTGACCACGTTGATGGTCGCGATTCTGGTGGTGCCGAGCCTGCTGGTCGGTCTGCTGGTCGCCATGTTCCAGGCCGCCACGCAGATCAACGAACAGACCTTGAGCTTCCTGCCGCGTCTGCTGGTGATGCTGGTGACCCTGATCGTCGGCGGTCCGTGGATCGTGCAGACGTTCATGGAATACATCATCGACCTGTACAAAAACATTCCGCTGGTCATCGGCTAAGCCATGCAGTCGCTGCTTCAGCTGACCGACACCCAGATCAGTACCTGGGTGGCGACGTTCATGCTGCCGCTGTTTCGTGTGGCGTCGATGCTGATGGTCATGCCGGTGTTCGGCACAACCCTGATTCCGCGGCGGGTGCGCCTGTATTTTGCCGTGGCGATCACCGTGGTGATTGTCCCGGGGTTGCCGCCGATGCCGGCCGTCAGCCCCCTTGATCTCAGCGGCTTGCTGCTGATTGCCGAGCAGATTCTGGTCGGCGCGGTGCTCGGTTTTTCCCTGCAGCTGTTTTTCCAGGCGTTCGCGGTGGCCGGGCAGATTGTCGCGATCCAGATGGGCATGGGCTTCGCCTCGATGGTCGACCCGGCCAACGGCGTCTCGGTGGCGGTGATCGGGCAGTTCTTCACCATGCTGGTGACGTTGCTGTTCCTGTCGATGAACGGCCATCTGGTGGTGTTCGAAGTCCTCACCGAAAGCTTCACCACGCTGCCAGTAGGCAGTGGCTTGATGACCGCGCATTACTGGGAGCTGGCCGGCAAGCTCGGCTGGATTCTCGGAGCGGCACTGTTGCTGGTGTTGCCGGCAGTGACCGCGCTGCTGGTGGTCAACATCGCCTTTGGTGTGATGACCCGGGCGGCGCCGCAGTTGAACATTTTCTCCATCGGCTTTCCGCTGACCCTGGTGCTCGGGCTGTTTATTGTCTGGGTCGGTTTGGCGGACATTCTCAACCAGTATCAACCGCTGGCCACTGAGGCCTTGCAGTTGCTACGCGAACTGGCACGGGCGCGCTGAGTCATGGCAGAGAGCGAAAGCGGTCAGGACAAAACAGAAGACCCCACGGAGAAACGAAAAAAGGACTCCCGTGAAAAGGGTGAGATTGCCCGCTCCAAAGAGCTCAACACCCTTGCGGTGATGATGGCCGGTGCCGGTGCGTTGCTGATCTTCGGCGGCATGCTCGCCGAAGAATTGATGGACCTGATGCGCCTGAACTTCACGTTATCGCGCGAAGTGGTCATGGATCAGGGCGCCATGGGCCGGTTTTTGTTGCAGTCGGGCCTGATCGCCTTGCTGGCGATTCAGCCGATCATGATCACCTTGTTGCTGGCCGCGCTGATTGGGCCGATTTCTTTGGGCGGCTGGCTGTTCGCCGCCAGCTCCCTGGCGCCGAAATTCAGCCGTATGAACCCGGCGGCAGGCCTCAAGCGGATGTTTTCGTTCAAGGCCGTGGTCGAGTTGCTCAAGGCGCTGGCCAAATTTCTGATTACCCTGTCAGTGGCCTTGATGGTGTTGTCGGCAGACGTCGATGACCTGTTGCGGATCGCCCATGAACCGCTGGAACAGGCGATCATTCACAGCGTCGTGCTGGTCGGCTGGAGTTCGCTGTGGCTGGCCTGCGGCCTGATCATTATCGCTGCTGTGGACGTGCCGGTGCAGATCTGGGAGAGCATGAAAAAGCTCAAGATGACCAAGCAGGAAGTGCGCGACGAGCACAAGGATCAGGAAGGTCGGCCAGAGGTCAAACAGCGCATCCGCCAGACCCAGCGCGAAATGTCCCAGCGCCGCATGATGGCGGCAATCCCTGATGCCGACGTGGTCATCACCAACCCGACCCACTACGCCGTGGCGCTCAAGTACGACGCCGAGAAGGGCGGGGCGCCGATGCTGCTGGCCAAGGGCAGCGACTTCCTCGCGCTGAAGATTCGTGAAATCGCCGTCGCCAACAACGTCATGCTCCTCGAATCGCCGGCGCTGGCGCGTTCGATCTACTACTCCACCGAACTCGACGAAGAAATCCCCGGCGGGCTGTATCTGGCGGTTGCTCAGGTATTGGCCTACGTCTACCAGATTCGCCAGCACCGCGCCGGCAAGGGCAAGCGCCCGGATCCGCTCAAGGATGATTTGCCGATTCCGCCGGATTTGCGGCGCGATTCCTGACGTGCCGTTTGTCTGAAAGGCTGCGCTACCTGTTAGATCTGACAGTAGACAGCAGTCTTGTGTCGCGCTGCCATAGACGCGGGAATAACCCCGGGGCACCGAGACCACGATCATGGTAGACCGCACCTACAAAAAACTCGAAGGAATGACGCTAAAGTATGTTTCAGGGCTGTTACAGGAAAACCCCAAGGAGAGTTCGATCTATTACGAGGTTACCTTCGACCTTGGCCTGGACTTCCTCCATTTTGTAAAAATGGCTAATTCTTATATCCCTGGCTACCTGGACAATCCAATCAACGCCATCAGGCCTGAACTGGACGGTATCGCGTACCACTACTCCTACAACTACCTGTTCGATAACGCCGGGAACATTCACGACAGTGAGGCTTTGTTCAAGGTGTTCGCTTCGCCAGCTTATTATATGAATCAGTGGGGGGCAGGGGCGGAGTTGGAAGTGCGTTATGGCAAGCCGGCGTTTGAACCCGGCGGAGGCAAACTACGCATCACCGCAAGCCAAGACTTCCGGTTGAAGGACGGAAACGGCAAGATTCAAATCGAAAATTTGCCGATCATCTCGTTCAACTGGGCGCTTAACCTGATGCTAGGCCATCTGAAAATGCCCGTCATCGCTTCGCCAGGTAGTGTGGTGGTGTGTATGTATACGGAGGAAGACAAGGTGGATGTCGGCGGGCTCAAGATGTTTCGGGGGGCGCGGTACATGGTGGGTTCGAAGCTCGCCTTCGGCGTAATCAAGCCCGGGCAGATTCTGACGGCGCAGTGACCAGATAAAGCAAAAGATCCCAGCGCAAGGCTGCGATCTTTTGTTTTTTTAGCTGGGAATATCTTCAGCGAAACGTGTTTGGCATGCGCTGAATAAGCGTCCCTTTTGTTAACCGCTGTCATATCTCAATCGTAGGCCACGAAAATTTCGCCGGTCTTGGGATTTACCCTGATTGAACGCAAATGGTTTTTTCCAGTATCGATTTTCACCACTTGGAACCATGCCCATGAAATGCAGGCGGGTCTTACACCGCTGGGGCGCTGTATTGCCTGTCAGGCAGCCTTCGACCGACCTCCAGTGACCACAGGTTTTTGAGTCCGATCAGGATCCAATGTGGGAGCGAGCTTGCTCGCGAAAGCTAACGTTCAATTACCACGCTCGTTGACAGGTACCACTTGAACTCCGCACCACCCGTCGGATTCAGGCCTGCACCTGTCAGATCCTACAGGTGCTCAAGCCCACCAATACGCGTTAACTCACTCCGTCGCCTTTGCCCACGGAGTCAGCGCCATGTCCAGCCCCAGCAACCC
>NZ_JABWQQ010000023.1:0-81358 GCF_014268555.1 Pseudomonas sp. SWRI111
GGAGCCGGATTTGAACCGACGACCTTCGGGTTATGAGCCCGACGAGCTACCAGACTGCTCCATCCCGCGTCTGTGTGTCGGCATTCTACAGAGGATCGCCGAGCTGTCAACCTTCAATCTGGATAAATCTGTTGAGGTTCAAGCGCTTAGCTCGTTTTCAAGGACGCCGGTCGGCACGCAGCCCAGAGCGTACAAGGCTTCCAGCTCTATTGGCCGTTGGTCCGTGATTGAGAAAACAAATCCTTATGAAGTTTCCTACTGTCGGAAAAGATCCTTCAACCACTGGTGCTATATACAGGTGTCGGTGAGATACTGGCGCTCCGGCTTGCCACGTTTGTTTTTCCTACATGACTCAGCGAAAAATCATCCACATCGACTGTGATTGTTTCTACGCCGCCATCGAGATGCGCGACGATCCGCGTCTGGCTGGCAAGCCGTTGGCGGTCGGTGGTTCGGCGGATCGACGCGGAGTGATCGCGACCTGCAATTACGAAGCGCGAGCCTATGGCGTGCGCTCGGCGATGGCCTCCGGGCATGCCTTGAAGCTGTGCCCGGACCTGACCATCGTCAAGCCGCGCATGGAGGCTTACCGCGAAGCGTCGAAGGAAATTCACACGATCTTTGCCGATTACACCGACCTGATCGAGCCTTTGTCATTGGACGAGGCCTATCTGGACGTGTCGGACAGTGCGCATTTTGGCGGCAGTGCCACGCGCATAGCCCAGGACATTCGTCGCCGGGTCTCCAATCAATTGCATATCACTGTTTCCGCTGGCGTTGCGCCGAACAAGTTTCTGGCCAAGATCGCCAGTGACTGGAAGAAGCCCAACGGCTTGTTCGTGATCACGCCGGACCAGGTCGAGGATTTCGTCAGCGGTTTGCCCGTGAGCAAGCTGCACGGCGTGGGTAAAGTTACCGCCGACAAACTCGGCAAGCTGGGCATTGTTGACTGCGAGCATCTGCGGGAGTGGGGCAGGCTGGCGCTAGTGCGTGAATTTGGCAGCTTCGGCGAGCGATTGTGGAACCTGGCCCGTGGGATTGATGATCGGCTGGTGCATAACGACAGTCGTCGTCAGTCGATCAGCGTGGAAAACACCTACGACGTTGATCTGCCGGACTTGCGCAGCTGTCTCGACAAGTTACCCGAACTGCTGGACACCCTGAAAACCCGTATGGCCCGGATCGACAGCAGTTATCGACCGGGCAAGCCGTTCGTCAAAGTGAAGTTTCATGACTTCACCCAGACCACGCTGGAACAGGCCGGGGCAGGGCGGGATCTGGGCAGTTATCAGTTGATGCTGACGCAGGCGTTCAATCGCGGCGGCAAACCGGTGCGGTTGTTGGGGGTGGGGGTGAGGCTGGAGGACTTGCGCGGTGGGTTTGAGCAGATGGAGTTGTTTGAGCGGTAGATTTGCGGGGTCTGACAGTCAGCCTTCGCGAGCAAGCCCGCTCCCACATTGGATCTGCGTCGTTCACAAATCCCTTGTGGGAGCGAGCCTGCTCCGGGCGGCGTTCCGACGGAGCTTTAGGCTTAATTCGGTCCCGGATCAGCCACCAGTCGCCCGGCATCCTTGGTCAATGCCTTGAGAAACTCGGTTTGCAGTTCAGGATCGTTGCGCGTCAGTTCGATCAGGCTTTGTTCCAGTTCGCTGGCTTCTTCTTCCAGACCCAGTTCCGACAGACGCTTGACCCGGTGTACCCACTGGCTCACTTCGTCGTCTTCCAGATCGTCATAAATCAGCCCGTGCGCCTCCAGCAACTTGCCCCGCAGGTGACTGCTGATCATCAAGGTCGAATCGGAATGCACGTCGTCCTTGGCATCTTCCACGCTGATCTGCAATCGGCCGATATGATTGAGGTCATTTTCGGCAAACGGGCTGTCGAGCAGATTCAGGCGCAGCACGCCATTGCGATCGGTGGTCATGTCGAAGGTCTGCTTGCCGGCCTTGACCTGCACCGGGCGCTCGCTCCATGGCAGGCTCGAATACTCCGTGCGCTTGTCGCGCTGGACTTCATCGATGCCCGCCAGGTTCTGCTGCGCGCGTCCGTTGGACTGCACGTTCATGAACGGGTTGAGCCCGGCGAAACCGTAGCTCAGCCAATCCCGGGTGATGCTGTCGGGCAGGTTGCCGAGGGCAAACACGTTGACCACGTTGGCGCCGACACCGCCGACCACCGCCACCGCACCCAGCGGAATCTCGTAGACTTCGCGCCAGGGTTGGTACGGCGTGTAGCGGTCGTAACGGCGGGTGACTTCGAACTCGGTGACTTCGAAAGTCTTCTGTTCGTTGATCTTCACACGCCGCTGCGGCAGCTCAAGCACCTTGGGCTCGCCGACATCTATCTGCAGGCTGTGGTCGAGCAATTTACGCTCGACCCGCTCCTCGTGCTCGCTGCGTTGGGACATGTGATTGGCACAGCCGCTGACCAGCAGGGCGCCGCACAGGGCGGCGCCACCGAGGCCTAAGGTGTTTCGCTTGAACATGATGTCTCTACTGGTTTCAGCGGCGGATACGGGCCTGCAGGAAGGACAGTACGTCGGCCACCGGCAACGCTTGCGCCTCGCCTTCGGTACGACTCTTGTATTCCAGGTTGCCTTCGGCCAGGCCGCGGTCGCTGACCACGATCCGGTGTGGAATGCCGATCAGCTCCATGTCCGCGAACTTGATGCCCGGGCTGGTTTTCTTGTCGCGATCGTCCAGCAGCACTTCGAAGCCGGCCGCCGTCAGTTCGGCGTACAGCTTGTCGGTGGCCTCGCGCACCTGTTCGGTTTCATAGCGCAGCGGGACCAGGGCAATCTGGAACGGCGCCAGGGTGTCGCTCCAGATGATGCCGTTTTCGTCGTTGTTCTGCTCGATGGCGGCAGCCACCACGCGGGACACACCAATGCCGTAGCAGCCCATTTCCAGGGTCACCGGCTTGCCGTTCTCGCCCAGCACTTCGCACTTCATCGCCTTGCTGTACTTGTTGCCCAGCTGGAAGATGTGCCCGACTTCGATGCCGCGCTTGATTTCCAGCGTGCCCTTGCCGTCCGGGCTTGGGTCGCCGGCGACCACGTTGCGCAGGTCGGCGACGGTCGGAACCGGCAGATCACGCTCCCAGTTCACGCCGAAGTAGTGCTTGTCGTCGATGTTCGCGCCAATGCCGAAGTCGCTCATCATCTCCACCGAGCGGTCGATGATGATCGGCAGCGGCAGGTTCAGCGGGCCGAGCGAACCGGCGCCGGCGCCAATGGCGTCACGCAGTTCGGCATCCGACGCCATGACCAGCGGGCTGGCAACGCCTGGCTGGTTGGCCGCCTTGATCTCGTTCAGTTCGTGATCGCCACGAATCACCAGTGCGATCAGCTTGCCTTCTTCTTCGGCGTGGACGATCAGCGTCTTGATGGTCTTTTCAATCGGCAGGTTGAATTTTTCCACCAGTGCCGCGATGGTTTTGGTGTCCGGAGTGTCGACCAGGCGCAGCTCTTCAGTCGGTGCAGGGCGCGAGGTCTCGCGTGGCACCGCTTCGGCTTTTTCGATGTTCGCCGCGTAGTCGGAACCGTTGCTGAAAACGATATCGTCTTCGCCGGACTCGGCCAGCACATGGAACTCATGGGAGCCGGCGCCGCCGATCGAGCCGTTGTCGGCTTCAACCGGACGGAATTTCAGGCCCAGACGGGTGAACACGTTGCAGTACGCCTGATGCATGCGGTCGTAGGTGACCTGCAGCGAGGCTTGATCGGCGTGGAACGAGTAGGCGTCCTTCATGATGAACTCACGGCCGCGCATCAAACCGAAGCGTGGACGGATTTCGTCACGGAATTTGGTCTGGATCTGGTACAGGTTGATTGGCAGCTGTTTGTAGCTGCTCAACTCGTTGCGCATCAGATCGGTGATGACTTCTTCGTGGGTCGGGCCCGCGCAGAAATCGCGACCGTGGCGGTCTTTGATGCGCAGCAGCTCAGGGCCGTATTCTTCCCAGCGTCCCGATTCCTGCCACAGCTCGGCCGGTTGGGTGCTCGGCATCAACACTTCCAGAGAACCGGCAGCGTTCATTTCTTCGCGAACGATGGCTTCGACCTTGCGCATGACTCGCAGGCCCATCGGCAGCCAGGTGTACAGGCCCGAGGCAAGCTTGCGGATCATGCCGGCGCGCAGCATCAGCTGATGGCTGATCACGACCGCATCGGAAGGCGTTTCTTTCTGTGTGGCGAGCAAAAATTGACTGGTGCGCATGGTTGGCCGTTGTCGGTTGCTATGACTGGAAATGACGCAGCAGTGTACCGGCGAGTGCTGCCGACGTACAGGCGTGCGGTCGGTGGGGCGGTACGACGGCAGGATTCTCCCGCCGCCGACGAAACGTCTTACGACTCTTCGCTGACCGGGGCCGCGGCGGATTCGGGCGTCGGCGTCGGGCCTTCGCGGCGGCTTTCCTGAAACCAGTGCAGCGCAATAAGGACCAGTGTCGGTACGCCGAGCAGTGCGGTGATAAGAAAGAAGCTGTGATAGCCGAATTTCTCCACCAGCACCCCGGAATAGCCACCCATCAGGCGTGGCAGCAGCAGCATGATCGAGCTGAGCAGGGCGTATTGCGTGGCGGAGAACTTCAGGTTGGTCAGGCTCGACAGGTAGGCGACGAACGCCGACGTGGCCAGGCCCGAGCTGAAGTTGTCGAGCGAAATGGTCACCACCAGCATGTGCAGGTTCGGGCCCATGTCGGCAAGCATCACAAACAACAGGTTGGTCCCCGCCGAGGCTACGCCGCCGATAAACAGAATCGGCAGGATGCCGAAACGCACAATCAACAGGCCACCCATGCCGGCCCCGACAAGGGTCATGATCAGGCCGAAGATCTTGCTGACACTGGCGATCTGGTCCTTGGTGAAGCCCTGGTCAATGTAGAACACGTTGGCCATCACGCCCATCACCGTGTCCGACATGCGATAGGTGGCGATCAGGCCCAGCAGCAGCAGGGCCTGCCAGCGATAACGCAGGATGAAGTCATTGATCGGTGTCAGCACCGGCGCCAACCCGCGCCGGCCCATGGCCGACAGGCACAGGCCGGTGAGCAGTGTATAGAGAATGGCGCGCAGGAAGGCGCGGTCTTCGAGCAGCAGGTCCAGAGGACTCATGTCGCCGAACAGCACGCCGGCGAAATCGGTGTTGTACAGCTGGGTGAACATCGCCGGTACCGACACCAGCAAAATGATCAGCACAAACACCGACATCAATTGATGCATGAACGTGTAACGCCCGGCCTGCAACTGCGTGCGCAGCGGCACGGGCGGCTCACGCATGAACAGCGTGGTCAACAGTGCGGGCACCATCAAGGCGCCGAACAAGACATAAGTGCCGGTCCAGGCTGCGTGTTTATAGTTGAAACCGGTGGAGCCGAAACCTTCGGCGAAAAACAAGGCGCCGGCGGTGGCGAGCAGGGCGGCGACGCGGTAGCCGGACATGTAACTGGCGGCAAGGGCGGCCTGGCGGCTGTCGTCGGCGATTTCCAGGCGATAGGCGTCGACCGCAATATCCTGGGTGGCAGAGGCGAACGCGACGACAACGGCAATGGCGATCAGCCAGGACAAGTGTTTCTGTGGATCACAGAAGCCCATGCCGATCAGTCCGAGAATCACCAGCGCCTGCGAGAGCACCAGCCACGAACGACGACGGCCCAGCTTGCCCAGCAACGGCAGGCGCCATTGGTCGAGCAGGGGCGACCAGACCCATTTGAACGCATAAGCCAGACCGATCAGGCTGGCATAGCCGATGGTTTCGCGGGCAACACCCGCTTCACGCAACCACACGGACAGCGTTGAGAACACCAGCATGTACGGCAGGCCGGCGGCAAAACCGAGCAACAACAGCACGAGCGTCGAAGGACTGGCATAGGCGGCGAGCGCGGCGCGCCAGGTTTTACGGGGCATGGGCTGAAGTCTGCCTCAAAATTGCGAAAACAAAGCGCGCACTCTAACCGCTGTGCTCTACCGGACGCCAGCCATGACGCTGAATATCCACACGATTGTTCAGGACGGTAATGCCTTCCATACGCAATCGTGCCCTTTGTTCATCGCCGGAAGGGCTGCCCACCGGCAGGCTGATCCGCCCACCGGCACCCAGCACACGGTGCCAGGGCAGTCTGGTATCGCTCGGCAATTGGCTCAAGGTGCGGCCGACCCAGCGGGCGGCGCGTCCCAGCCCCGCCAGTTCAGCCAGTTGGCCGTAGCTGACCACTTTGCCTTCAGGCACCTGCGCGAGGGTCGAGTAGAGCGCCGTGCGTCGGATTTGCGCTTCGCTCTCGTGGTCATGGATCGCGTCTTTCACGGGCCGGGTTCCTGAGCATCGCTGTGATTAATGCCCCAAGGGTAATCCGTGATCGGGCAGATGAGAAATGAACTCAATAGAAATAGTCCGGTCAGTCCTTGTCATGGGCAGGATCCTGCGGATAATGCCGACTTTTTTTCGCCAACTCTGAGCCCCCGACCTGCTTATGTTCTCCAGAACCCTGTTGTGCCTCGCTGTTTGCAGCACGTCCATGCCCCTGCTTGCCGACACCGTCTGGTTGAAAAACGGCGACAAGCTGAGCGGCACTATCACGGTATTCGATGGCGGCAAGCTGTTGATCCAGACCAAATACGCCGGTGCGGTCGCGATTGACTGGAAAGAGGTCAAGACCCTCGATAGCGATCAGCACTTGCTGGTCAAGCAGGACGCCTACACCGGTGAAGTATCGAAGTCGCTCACCGCGGCGGATGACGGCAAAGTCACGCTGGCTAACGGTGATGCGCCGAAAACTGTCGAGCTGGCGAGCATTCAGCAGATTCTCAAGCCCAAGCCGATCGTCACCGACCTGGTGTGGAAGGGCAATGTCGACCTGGCGCTGGACTATCAGCGCGCGGAGAAGGACACCGACGACTACGATGTCGGCTTCAAGACATCGGCGCGTCATGGTCGCTGGCGGCATACCGCTGAAGGCGAGTACAACCGCGAAGTGCAGGATACGGAAACCACCACCAACAACTGGCGTGCCGAATACTCCCTCGACCGCTTCCTGACCGATCAGTGGTTCTGGCAAGGGCGCCTGAACTACAAGCGCGATCATATCGAAGAGCTGGCGCGCCAGCGTGTGGTCGGTACCGGTCCGGGCTACCAGTTCTGGGATGACGAGCTGGGCGCGTTCTCGTTGGGTTCGCTGCTCAACCGCACCGATTACGAATACCGCGATGGCAGCAAGGACAACTTCTATTCCGTTGCCATGAAGTGGGATTACAACCGTTACCTGATCGGCAAGAAGGTTGAGTTCTTCACCAACGGTGAGGTCGGCAAGCCACTGTCGGGTGTAGCTGATTACGCGCTGGACGCCGAGTTGGGGCTGCGTTACAAGGTCACTGACTGGGCATCGCTGAACCTCAAGGCCGAACGCGACATTATCAGCGGCACCAACGATGCGGATTTGAACAAGACACGCTACACCGCTGGGTTTGGTGTGGCCTGGTAAGCAAAAGCAAAAGCAAAAGCAAAAGCAAAAGCAAAAGCAAAAGATCGTCCGAGCGTGGCCCGAGCCTTCGGACGATTTTTTTTACGCCATGAAAAAACAGACGCCCACAAAAAAGCCCCGCTTTTAAGGGCGGGGCTTTTTTCTAAAGAAGCTACAAGTTAGATAACTTGTACTTCTTCAGCTTGCATGCCTTTCTGACCGCGGGTAGCGATGAAAGAAACCTGTTGGCCTTCTTTCAGGCTTTTGAAGCCGTCGGATTGGATAGCTTTGAAGTGAACGAACAGGTCGTCACCGGATTGTGGGGTGATGAAGCCGAAGCCTTTTTCATCGTTGAACCACTTAACGGTACCGGTTTGGCGATTAGACATGGTGTAACTCCTTGAACAAAGATAACTGCGACTCAGGAAGAACCCTGGCCGAGACTGAGTGCAAAGAGCAGGAAAAATTCTTGTAGATGGTTGGATCGAAATTCAACATATCGTGTAGAGATTCTCAGTGACACAAGCAACACAGTGACGCCACCTTAACCCTTTTTCAGGAACGTGCCAATGGTTCTTGCGAAGGTTTCTCTGATTTCGGGATCGACGGTCTGCCAGTTCGTCGCCAGAACGCGTAATTACGGGGTGTTCGCCGAGAATTGCGATGTGCACTTTGAACGCGGCGGCGCGCCCGGTAAGATGCCGGACAGAATTTTTCCACCTCGCTATTCAGGACAAACCCGCCATGAGCATCAAATCGGACAAGTGGATTCGCCGCATGGCGCAGGAACACGGCATGATCGAACCGTTCGTCGAGCGCCAGGTGCGCGGCAGCGACGACAGCCGGGTGATTTCCTACGGCGTGTCGAGCTACGGTTACGACGTGCGTTGCACCAACCACTTCAAGGTGTTCACCAACATCAATTCGGCCATTGTCGACCCGAAAAATTTCGATGCCGGCAGCTTCGTCGACATTCACAGCGATGTCTGCATCATTCCGCCGAACTCCTTCGCGCTGGCCAGCACCGTTGAATACTTCCGCATTCCGCGCAATGTGCTGACCATCTGCCTGGGTAAAAGCACCTACGCGCGTTGCGGCATCATCGTCAACGTCACCCCGCTCGAGCCTGAGTGGGAAGGCCACGTGACCCTGGAATTCTCCAACACCACCAACCTGCCGGCGAAGATCTACGCCAATGAAGGCGTGGCGCAGATGCTCTTCCTCGAGTCCGATGAAGAATGCGAAGTGTCCTACAAGGATCGTGGCGGCAAGTATCAGGGCCAGCGTGGCGTGACATTGCCGCGTACCTGATTTGCCATCCGACGGGCGTCGGGAATTCTTTGGCGGGCAGACACTCTATGGGGTGTACTGCCCGTTTTTGTTACAGACAAATACGGGCCTTCAATGAGGAGTGCCCTATGAAGATCGATCCGCGAATCAGCGCTGAACTGGCAAGGCTTGAGCCCAATCAGATAGGCGTCCTGGCCTGGTCGTTATTGGCGAATCCGTCTTTGAGCCTGTCCGGCGTGCCGGGTCAGCCCGATCCCGATACTCCCAACGAACAGCCGACCGAACCGGGTGAACCGACGCTGCCGGACGAACCGCCTCCGGCGCCTGTCGCCTGATTTACCTGTAGGTCGATGGCTCGTCTATCGAGGTCGGTGAGGACTTCAGTTGACGGGCCATATTTCGTTGTCACCGATGACAAAAATCCTGCACGTGTCGTCCCGCTCGACCGCATAGCCGCCAGTGAACGCGCCGAAGGCCGGTAGCAGGCTGACCTGTTCGCCCAGCCTGAAGCATGCCAGTCTTAGCCGTTGCCGTCCCTTGCCATGCAAGTGATAAACGGGGTGTACGTGCCCGGCGAGGACGTGTCGCTCCGGATGCGGGTCCGGCTCGTGCTGTAAGGCGAACGGCCCCAGCAGCATGGGCTCGGGCACCACACGAATGTTCAGCGAGGCTGGTGGATCGCCGGCGCGCTTGTCGTGATTGCCGCGAATCAGCGTCATCGGCAACGCGGTGTGCCGAGCTCGCCATTCGGCTAACGCGCTCAGCGTGGCCGGCGCATGCGAGCCCGGGCCATGGAGGAAATCCCCGAGGAAGATCAACTGGCGGCACGGCAGCCTCGCCAACAGCGCGTCGATCACCGCGATGTTGCTCGCAGTGGTGCCATGCGGCACTGGCTGGCCGAGGCTGCGATAGGCCGCCGCTTTGCCGAAATGCACGTCGGCGATCAACAGGGCCTCCTGCGCTGGCCAGTACAACGCCTTCTCCGGCAGCAGCCACAATTCTTCGCCTGCCAGACGCACCGGGTACGCCGCGCTCATGCTGACTGCGCCTTGTCAGCGGTTTTTTCCAGATCTCCAACCATTCTTCTGATCCTGTCCGCGAGTTTTTCCGAACTCATGCTTTCGCGCATCCGCTCCACCAGCAGGGGGAATCCCAGCGGCGTAGGACGTTTAACCTGATGCACGTCCAGTTTCATCCGTTTGATGCGTTCCAATGTCTGTTCCAGGCGACGAATATCCAGCTCTTCGCGCAGGACTTCTTCCCCGGCCTGCGCCAGCAGCAGGTTGTCGGCGTCGTATTGTTTGAACACCTCGAAGAACAAGCCACTCGACGCTTGCACTTGGCGGGTGCTTTTCGGTGCACCGGGATAACCGGCGAACACCAGTCCGGCAATGCGTGCAATTTCGCGAAAACGGCGCAGCGCCAACTCGCCAGCATTGAGGCTGGCGAGCACATCCAGCAACAGGTCATCGGCGTTGAACAGTCGTGCATCGAGATGCTTCGACCAATCCAGCGGCGTGGCGCTGAGCAATTCCAGCCCGTAATCATTCACCGCTATCGAAAAGGTCACCGGCTGGCGCTGGCTGACCCGCCATGCCAGCAGACTCGCCAGTCCCAAATGCACTTGACGCCCGGCAAACGGGTAGAGGAAAAGGTGCCATCCTTCGCGGGATTTCAGCACCTCGGCCAGCAGATTTTCGCTGGTAGGCAAGCCGGACCAACGCATCTGTGTTTCCAGCAGCGGTCGCAGTGCCTGCATTTCCGGGCCGGCAAACTGACCACCGGCTGCCGCGCTGAAACGCGCGACCACCGCTTCGGCCAGTTCGTTGGATAACGGCATGCGTCCGCCATTCCAGCGCGGCACCGCGGCTTTTTTCGCGGTGCTGCGCTTGACGTAGGCGGTCATGTTCTCCACCCGTACCAGTTCCAGCAGGCGGCCAGCGAAGAGGAAGCCATCGCCGGGTTTGAGTCGAGCGATAAAGCCTTCCTCGACACTGCCCAACTGTTTACCCCCACCACCCTTGCTCCAGAACTTCAGATTGATGCTCGCGTCGCTGACAATGGTGCCGATGCTCATTCGGTGGCGTCGCGCCAGACGAGCATCCGGCACCCGCCAGACGCCATGTTCATCCGGCTCGACCCGGCGGTAATCCGGGTAAGCCGTCAGCGACATCCCGCCATGGCGTACGAAAGCCAGCGCCCAGGCCCAATCGGCAGGTGTCAGATCGCGGTAGGCCCAGGCGCCACGGACTTCTTCGTATAAATCTTGAGGAATAAACCCACCGCCAAGGGCCATGCTGACCAAATGTTGCACCAGTACATCCAGAGGCTTTTCCGGCGACAGACGCGGTTCGATGCGGCGTTGCTCGACGGCATCACGAGCCGCAACCGCTTCGATCAGCTCCAGGCTGTGGGTCGGCACCAGCGTCACGCGCGACGTGCGCCCCGGTGCATGGCCGGAGCGCCCGGCGCGCTGCATCAAACGCGCGACGCCTTTGGCTGAGCCAATCTGCAGCACGCGCTCGACCGGCAGGAAATCCACACCCAGGTCCAGGCTTGAGGTACACACCACGGCCTTCAACTGCCCGTCCTTCAAGGCCTGTTCGACCCAGCCACGGGTCTCGCGCGACAGCGAACTGTGGTGCAAGGCAATCAGCCCGGCCCAATCCGGCCGCGCTTCAAGCAGTGCCTGATACCAGATTTCCGATTGCGCCCGGGTGTTGGTGAACACCAGGCTGCTGGCGCAAGCGTCCAGTTCGGCCACCACCTGCGGCAGCATCTTCAGACCGATATGCCCGGCCCAGGGAAAACGCTCGATGGCCGGCGGGAGAAGGGTGTCGACCAGCAGGTTTTTTTCGCTTTTGCCCTGAACACTGATACCGCCGCCCTGTGGGATCAGTACTTGCTCAGCGTGGGATTGATTGCCAAGGGTGGCGGAAACGCCCCAGACGATCAGTTCAGGCTGCCACTGGCGCAGGCGGGCGAGGGCCAGTTGCAACTGCACGCCGCGTTTGTTGCCGAGCAGCTCGTGCCATTCATCGACGACGATCATGCGCAAGGTCGATAGCGCCGTGCGAGCATCGGCTCGGGCAAGTAACAGCGTCAGGCTCTCCGGCGTGGTGATCAGTGCGGTCGGCAGGCGCCGGCCCTGACGCGCGCGTTCGCTGCTGCTGGTGTCGCCGGTGCGCAGCCCGATGCTCCATGGCAGTTGCAAATCATCGACCGGTGCCTGCAAGGCGCGCGCAGTGTCGGCGGCGAGGGCGCGCATGGGCGTGATCCACAGCACGGTCAGCGGTTCGGCCGGCGGTTTGCGCTTGCGCAGCGTGGCCGCTGGCGCTTGTCCGCGGGCGAAGCGATTGAGCGCGGCAAACCACACCGCGTAGGTCTTGCCCGCGCCCGTGCTGGCGTGGAGCACTCCGGATTCGCCGTTTTTCACCGCCGCCCACACCTGTTTCTGAAAGGCGAACGGCTTCCAGTCGCGGGCGTTGAACCAGGTTTTTGCGTGGTCGGGGGATCTCGCCATGCCGGCTGCGTGCGCTCTGGAGGGGTTGTTTCAGAGACAGCGAAGCGGGCGGACAAGTTTAACTTGGGCTTGCCCCGATCCCTGTAGGAGTGAGCCTGCTCGCGATAGCGTCATCACATCCAGCATTGATGTGACTGACATACCGCTATCGCGAGCAGGCTCACTCCTACAGGGAATGTGTATGGCGTTATTTCAGGTTGCCGCTGAGAAATTGTTTAAGACGTTCGCTTTTCGGGTTGCCCAGCACTTCTTCCGGCGCACCTTCTTCTTCAACCAGGCCCTGATGCAGAAACAGCACCTGGCTGGACACCTTGCGCGCAAAACTCATCTCGTGCGTGACCATGATCATCGTCCGGCCTTCTTCGGCCAAGCCTTGGATCACTTTCAGCACCTCACCCACCAATTCCGGATCCAGCGCCGAGGTCGGTTCATCGAACAGCATCACTTCCGGCTCCATCGCCAGCGCCCGGGCAATGGCCACGCGTTGCTGCTGACCGCCGGAAAGAAAGGCCGGGTATTGATCGGCAACCCGCGCCGGCAGGCCGACCTTGTCCAGATACCGGCGGGCGCGGTCCTCGGCCTCCTGTTTGCTGCAGCCCAGCACCCGGCGTGGGGCCATGGTGATGTTTTCCAGCACGCTCATGTGGCTCCACAGGTTGAAATGCTGGAACACCATCGCCAGCCGCGTGCGCAGGCGTTGCAGTTCATCGGCATCCGCCACGTGCATGCCGTGGCGGTCGGTGACCATGCGGATCGCCTGGCCGTCGAGGCTCATGGCGCCGTCGTTGGGTTGTTCGAGAAAATTGATGCAGCGCAAAAAGGTGCTTTTGCCCGAGCCGCTGGCGCCGATCAGGCTGATCACGTCGCCGGTTCTGGCCTTGAGCGAAACGCCTTTGAGCACCTGATGATCGCCATAGCTTTTGTGCAGGCCTTCAACGGTCAGTTTGTACATGGGACGAGCATCCTCAAGGCGAAAGTAGGTAGCCGCTGCGATAGGCTTCGGCGCCCGCGACGTGGGCGATGACCATGCCGGCAGTGGCCATGCGCCGCAGCGAGCGCGCGTACAGCAGGCCGGCGGCGGTGCAGTGAATGGGGGTGACCTTGTCGTGGATCGGGTCGATGATTTCGGCAATCTGCTGTCCGGCTTCCAGGTATTGGCCGGGCGCCGCGCAGTACACCAGCAGGCCGCCGACCGGTGTGGTCACAGGTTCCACGCCGGCCAGCGGCGTGGCCGGGAATGGCAGCGGCGGTTGCGGCTTGGTCTCGCCGACGATGGCGTCGAACTGCACCAGATAATCGATCAGTGCCTGGCAGTCGCGACTGGCCATTGGATGGTTGACGTCACCCTGACCGCGCAATTCGACGGTGACCGAGAAACTGCCCAGCGGAATGTCGAACTGCTCGGCAAAACGTTCTTTCAATTGCCACCACAGCAGGGTGAAGCATTCGTCGAACGACTGGCCGCCGGAATCGGTGGCCAACAGGCTCGCCCGGGACTCGATGTAGCGCGCCAGAGGTTCGACCTGCGGCCACGCTTCTGGCGTGGTGTAAAGATGCACCACCGATTCGAAGTCGCAGTGCAAATCCAGCACCATGTCGGCGTCGCAGGCCAGGCGTTGCAGGGTCAGGCGCTGAGACTGTAATTGCGTCGTCGGGGTCTGGCGGGCGAGCGCGTGGCGCAGGCTGACGCGAATCAGTTCGAGGTTGTGCTGCGGGTCGTCGTTCAGTTGGCTTTCGATGGCGTTGCCGATCTCTTCACTGAGGTCGACGAACCAGCGATTGAAGTTCTGCCCGCTCTCCAGCTCATAACGGCCCAGCGGCACGTCCATCAGCACTTGTTCGAGGCCGACCGGGTTGGCTACCGGCACCAGCACGATCTCGCTACGCAGGCGGCCGGCCGCTTCCAGCTCCGCCAGGCGTTGCTTGAGGTGCCAGGCGACGAGCATGCCCGGCAGTTCGTCGGCATGCAGCGAGGACTGGATATAAACCTTGCCCTTGGCCTGCTCCGGGCCGAAGTGGAAGCTGTGAATCTGCCGTGCGGTCCCCGGCAGCGGGGCCAGCAAGTCATGAATCTTGTGGCGCATTGCAAAAGAGTCCTAGTGAGTCGGGCCGAGGAAGGCCAGCCAGCGGCGTTCGGCGAGGCGGAACAGGCCGACCAGGGCGAAGGTGATGGTCAGGTAGATCAGCGCGGCGATGCCGAACGACTGAAACGTCAGGAAGGTCGCCGAGTTGGCGTCCCGAGCGACTTTCAGGATGTCGGGGACGGTCGCGGTGAAAGCCACCGTGGTCGAGTGCAGCATCAGAATCACTTCGTTGCTGTAATAAGGCAACGAGCGGCGCAGCGCCGACGGCATGATCACGTAGGCATACAATTTCCAGCCGGTCAGGCCGTACGCCTTGGCCGCTTCGACTTCGCCGTGGTTCATGCTGCGAATCGCTCCGGCGAAAATCTCCGTGGTATACGCGCAGGTGTTGAGGGCGAAGGCGAGGATCGTGCAGTTCATCGCATCGCGAAAGAAACTGTCAAGGATCGGCTGTTCGCGCACGGAGGCGAGGCTGTAGATCCCCGTGTAGCAGATCAGCAGCTGGATATAGAGCGGCGTGCCGCGGAACAGGTAGGTGTAGAACTGCACCGGCCAGCGAACATAGAAGTGCGGCGAGACGCGGGCGATCGACAGCGGAATCGAGACGATAAAGCCGATGCAGATCGAGGCGCTCAGCAGCCACATCGTCATCGCCAGTCCGGTGATGTTCTGGCCGTCGGTATAAAGGAAGGCTTTCCAGTATTCCTGCAAGAGTTCGATCATCGCACGGCCTCCCGGGCGCCGGCAGCGTAGCGGCGTTCGAGCCAGCGCAGAATGAAGTTCGAAGCACTGGTGATCAGCAGGTAAATCAACGCCGCAAGGACCAGAAAGTAGAACAGCTGATAGGTACTTTTGCCCGCGTCCTGCGCAGCCTTGACCAGATCGGCCAGGCCGATGATCGACACCAGCGCGGTGGCCTTGAGCATGACCATCCAGTTATTGCCGATGCCCGGCAGGGCGAAGCGCATCATTTGCGGGAACACCACGAAGCGAAAGCGCTGGCCGCGTTTAAGACCATAAGCGGTGGCCGCTTCGACCTGACCACGGGGCACGGCGAGGATGGCCCCGCGGAAGGTTTCGGTGAAATAGGCACCATAGATGAAGCCCAGCGTCAGCACGCCGGCGCTGAACGGGTCAATCTCGATGTATTCCCATTCCATGTAATCGGTCAGCGTGGTCAGCCAGGTTTGCAGGCTGTAGAAAATCAGCAGCATCAGTACCAGGTCCGGCACGCCGCGAATCAGTGTGGTGTAGAGCTGGGCAGGCAGGCGCACCAGTTTGACTTTCGACAGTTTGGCACTGGCGCCGAGCAGACCGAGCAACACGGCCACCAGCAGCGACATCGCCGATAATTTGATGGTCATCCAGGTGCCTTGCAGCAGCAACGGGCCGAAGCCGTGCAGGCTGAAGGAGGCAAGCCCCAGATTTTGCAGGAGGGTTTCGAACATAAATCAGCAACCTGAGCGGATGGAAAAGGCGCCCATCGTGGATGGGCGCCGGAGCATTATTTGCCGCTGTACAGATTCAGATCGCCAAAGTGTTTCTTTTGAATCTCGGCGTACTTGCCGTCGTCGTGTAACGCTTTGATACCTTTATCCAAAAGTGCTTTCAGCTCAGTGTTACCTTTCTTGATACCGATCGCGGTTTTCGACGGCAGCAATTCGCTGTCCACTGGCTGGCTGATTTCATAATCGGCGCCTTTTGGCGACTTCAAAAAGCCCAACTCGGCTTGCAACATGTCCTGGATGCCAGCGTCGAGACGGCCGGAGGTCAGGTCGGAATACACTTGATCCTGGTTCTGGTAGGCCTGGGTTTTCACGCCGGCCTTGTCCAGCACGGCTTTGGCGTAGGCTTCCTGAATGGTGCCCTGCTCATAACCGACAGTTTTGCCCTTCAGCGAGGCGGCATCAGCGGTGATGCCGGAGCCCTTCTTGAACACGTACGCGGTCGGGCCGGAAAACAACTCGTTGGAGAAGTCGATGACTTTTTCGCGGGCCGGGGTCACGGTCATCGACGAGATCACACCGTCGAATTTGTTGGCCTTGAGGCCCGGAATCATGCCGTCGAAGTCGCTTTCGACCCACTTGCACTTGACCTTCAATTCGGCGCAGATCGCGTTGCCCAGGTCAATGTCGAACCCGACCAGGCTGCCGTCGGCCGCTTTCGACTCGAACGGTGCGTACGAAGGGTCGACGCCAAAGCGCAGCTCTTTGTATTCCTTGGCCAGCGCGGAGCCGGCGGCCATGCACAACGCCAGTGCAGAAAGGGTCAGCAATGCTTTTTTCATTATTCAATCCCTAAGAACCAATATGAGCGCTTGTGGCGCAGAATTATTGTTACTGCAACGCTTACGACCTATAGAAAGTAGCAATTTCCGAACCAGAGTCCCGAACAAGTGTTTTAAAAGGGTTGAGCGGGGAGGCAGGAGGACGATTGAATGCCCGGAAACGGGCGTTGCGATTTCGGTGCACCGCTTTGGATCAAGCGCGAAGCAGAGGGTAGTCAGTAAACTGTGGCGAGGGGATTTATCCCCGATCGACTGCGCAGCAGGCGCAAAAACCTGAGTGCACGATTTCAGGGGGAAATTGCTGGGGCCGCTGCGCAGCCCATCGGGGATAAATCCCCTCGCCACAGGGTTCTGCGTTGTATCGAGAACCAATCAGGCCAACAGGTCCTGCAGGGTGGCGAGGCTGTCGGCTTCTTCCACGGTTTTGTCCTTGCGCCAGCGCAGCATTCGCGGGAAACGCACGGCGATTCCGCTTTTGTGCCGGCGGGAAAGGGCGATACCTTCGAAGCCCAATTCGAACACCAGACTAGGTTTCACGCTGCTCACCGGGCCGAATTTTTCCACCGTGGTCTTGCGCACGATGCTGTCGACCTGGCGCATTTCTTCGTCGGTCAGGCCCGAATACGCCTTGGCAAACGGCACCAGCGTGCGTTGGCTCGACTCCGGCGGGCCGTCCCACACGGCAAAGGTGTAATCGCTGTACAGACTGGCGCGGCGGCCATGCCCGCGCTGGGCATAGATCAATACCGCATCGACACTGAACGGGTCGACCTTCCACTTCCACCACACGCCCATGTCCTTGGTCCGACCGACGCCATACAACGAGTCGCGCGACTTGAGCATCATGCCCTCGACCCCCAGTTTGCGCGACGCTTCGCGCTGGCGGCCGAGGTCGAACCAGTCTGTGCCGGTCAGCACCGGCGAGGGCAGCAGCACCGGGCTGTTGCAGCGGGCGATCACCTGCTCAAGTTGCGCACGACGTTTGACTTGAGGCTGGTTGCGCCAGTCTTCGCCCTGCCATTCCAACAGGTCGTAGGCAAGCACCACCACCGGCACTTCATCGAGGATTTTCTTGTCGAGGGTCTTGCGGCCGATGCGTTGTTGCAGCAGGGCGAACGGTTGCACCGCCGGCGGCTCGCTGGATTGCGGATCGAAGGCATCTTCGGTGGTTGGATGGGTGCTTTTCCACACGACGATTTCGCCGTCGATCACCGTGCCGTCGGGCAGACCGTGTACCAGCACATCGAATTCGGGAAAGCGCTCGGTCACCAGCTCTTCACCGCGCGACCACACCCACAACTTGCCGTCACGCTTGACCACTTGCGCGCGGATGCCATCCCACTTCCATTCCACCTGCCAGTCGCTGACGGGCCCGAGCAACGCGTCGAACTCCTCGACCGGTTGCGACAAAGCGTGGGCGAGAAAAAAGGGGTAGGGCTGACCGCCGCGCTGGGCATGCTCGTCGGCGGATTCCGCGGCGATCAGCTTCAGATAACTGGCGGCGCTGGGCCGGTTCGACAGATCGGTGTAACCGACCAGACGCTGGGCCACGCGTTTGCTGTCCAGCCCGGCCATCGACGCCAGCGCGCGGGTGACCAGCAGTTTCGATACTCCGACGCGGAAGCTGCCGGTGATCAGTTTGATGCACAGCATCAGGCTGGGCCGGTCCAGTTGCGCCCACAACGCCGGCAGTTGCCGCGCCAGGTATTCAGGGCTTTCGCCGCGCAGTGGCAGCAGTTTGTCTTCGATCCATTCGGCGAGACCGGCCTCGGAGCTGTGCGAATTCTCCGGCAGCACAAGAGAAATGGTCTCGGCCAGATCGCCGACCGCTTGATAGCTCTCTTCGAACAACCATGGCTGCAGCCCGGAAACTTCGACGGCCAGCTCGCGCAAAATACGCACCGGCACCAGTTGCCGTGGGCGCCCGCCGGACAAGAAGTACACCGCCCACCCGGCATCTTCCGGTGCAGCCTGGGCGAAGTACGCCTGCATCGCCGCCAGTTTGGCGTTGCTGGACGTGGTCGCGTCGAGTTCGGCGTACAACTCGGCGAAAGCTTTCATGCGGACGTCTCGGTAACGGTGGGCTCGACGGCGATGTTGTCCTCTTCGTCATCGCCGTATTCGGTGTTGAAGCCTTGTGCGTCCAGGCCCTGTTCGCGCAGGTGACGCACGAGCACGCCGATCGAACCGTGCGTGACCATCACCCGTTCTGCGCCGGTCTGGTTGATCGCCCAGAGCAGGCCGGGCCAGTCGGCGTGATCAGACAAGACAAAGCCGCGATCCACGCCACGCCGCCGGCGAGTACCGCGCAGGCGCATCCAGCCGCTGGCGAAGGCATCACTGAAATCGCCGAAACGGCGCATCCAGCTACTGCCGCCCGCCGAGGGCGGGGCAATAACCAGGGCCTGACGCATCATCGGGTCGGTTTTTTTCACATCGCCGGCGTAAAGGGTTTGCGGCAGATACACGCCGGCTTCGCGATAAACCCGGTTGAGCGGTTCCACCGCACCGTGGCTAAGGATCGGCCCGAGGCTTTCGTCGATGCCGTGGAGAATCCGCTGGGCCTTGCCGAACGAGTAGCAGAACAACACGCTGGCCTTGCCGGCGGCGATATTGGCGGCCCACCACTGATTGATTTCGTCGAAAATCTGCGCCTGCGGTTGCCAGCGGTAAATCGGCAGGCCAAAGGTCGATTCGGTGATGAAGGTGTGGCAGCGCACCGGTTCGAATGGCGCGCAGGTGCCGTCCGGCTCGACCTTGTAATCGCCAGACGCGACCCAGACTTCGCCACCATATTCCAGGCGCACCTGCGCCGAACCGAGCACATGGCCGGCCGGATGAAAACTCAGGGTGACACCTTGATGGCTCAGGCGCTGACCGTAATCAAGGGTTTGCAGATTGATGTCCTGGCCCAGCCGTGCGCGCAGAATGCCTTCACTGGCGCTGCTGGCGAGGTAATGCTGATTGCCGCTGCGCGCGTGATCGCCGTGGGCATGGGTGATCACCGAACGTTCGACCGGCCGCCACGGATCGATATAGAAATCCCCGGCGGGGCAGTACAGACCTTCGGGTCGGGCAATAACAAGATCCATGTCGTGACCGGAATGGAGGGCTTGTTAAATATGAGGCTGGGGTGAGGCGGGAAGTTCTATCGACTTTTAAGGGCGATGCAAAGCCAATGTGGGAGCGAGCCTGCTCGCGAAAGCGGTTTACCAGACACCTCAATTCTGACTGTGCCTCCGTCTTCGCGAGCAGGCTCGCTCCCACAGGGGGAACTGCATTTACTTGCCGGGGGTCAGCGTCAAGCGTGTCTTGCCATACACCCGATCAAAGTTCTGCGGCTGCATCGGCAGACCGATGTACTGCCCCTTCAGCCAGGCATCGATCCCGTTCAGATAATTCGGACTCAGCGGATTGCCCGATTGCCCCGTACCGTTCTGCGCCATCAGCGGTTCGCTCTGGCCGAAGTCGACGATAAAACGCATCGACGGCGCCCGCGTTGTGGCGAAATCCTGACCCCAGGCAAACGCCGAGGCGTTCAGCGTGGTGTGATCGCCACCCGCTGCCAGCGGCCCGCGCACAGTCTGGCCACTGCTGTTTTTCCAGGCGTAGCTGTGCAATTTGCCCCATTGCCAGGCGCGGTGATCGCCGCCCAATTGACTGTCACCTGCGGTGATCGCCGCCGCCAGGCTGCGGGCCAGAATCACGCTTTTGTCTTCCTTCTGCGGCGTGCGAACGTCGTCCCAGAACGGACTGTCCTCGCGGCCAAGCAGATGATCGGCCTGCGCCGCATAAGACAGATCGCCGCTGGCGATAAAGGCTTTCCACGCCGGGCTGGACTCAGGTCCCAGTTCGTCGAGGAAGATCTGCTTCATGCTTTCCTGCAGAAATAATTCATAAAGCGCCGCATCCGCCGAGGTCGGGCTGAGCTTGCCATCGAACGCCATCAAGCGGGTGAAGGCTTCGCGGGCCTTGCTGCGCTCGGCTTCCGGCAGGCTATCGATCGCCTGTTTCAGCGGCTGCTTCATGCCTGGAGCTTCGAAGACTTTTTTCAGCTTGGCGGCGAAAGTAGTGGTCTGGTCGTACTGCATCGCGATGACGCTGCGGCTGTCATGCTTGCCGCTGCCGGCCAGTTCGGCCAGGCGTTCGCCACGCTCCGGTGCCGCCCAGGATTTCGACAGCTGCATGCCGTAACCGTCCGGGATGACGCGCTGGTTGGCCGTGCCGAGCCAGCCTTGGGCCGGGTCCTGATCGTAGGGGTGCAGCATCGGGTCGGCGTAGCCGTCCCAATCGTAACGACCGTCCCAGCCCGGCGAGGGCAGCAGGCCTTCGCCTTCGCGGCGGTTGGGGAAACGTCCGGTGACTTGCCAGCCGATATTGCTCGCATCGGCGAACACCAGGTTCAGCGTGATGGCGCGGATCTCGCGGCTCGCGTCGGAAGCACGCTCGACGTTTTGCGCGCGTGTCAGGTCGAAGAACGCGTCGAGGGTTTTGTCATCGGTGAAACTCGGCATCTGCAGGGCCAGGCCGAAACCGCTGCCTTGCGCCGCTGCCTGCGCACTGTTGAGCAGCGCGCCATGGCGAGTTTCGTACACCGCTTCGCGAATCGGCCGCTGGCCTTTGACGAAATAGGTTTCGTTGCGCACGCCCAGCGGCTGCCATTTGCCGTTGACCTCGTAGGTCAGGCTGCTGCCCTGACGACGGATTTTTTCCAGAAACAGGTCCTGGTTATCACCGAGTACGCTGCTCATGCTCCAGGCGACTTTACCGTTGAAGCCGCCGAGGACCATCGGCAAACCGGCAATCGTCACGCCCGCCGCCTGATATTTCGGTGCGCGGATCTGCACGAAGCTCCACAGCGACGGCGCGGCCAGCGGCCCATGGGCGTCGCTGGCCAGCAGGCTCTTGCCGCTGCGGCTGCGTTGTGGGGCGATCGCCCAGTTGTTCGCAGTCGGCGTGCCGAGCAGGTTCAGCGCCGACAGTTGTTGGCTGGCGTTGCTCAGCTCGTTCAAGCCGGGGATTTGCCCGTTGAGCTTGACGCCTTGCAGTTTGTCGGCCTCGGCCAGTGGCAGATTTTCGTCCGGTGCGGACGGCGACAGCCAGGCGAGTTTGTCGCTGGTCACGGTTTGCGCCAGCACCAGCGAGGCAATTTCCTCCGGCAGGTTGGCCGACTGGCTGAAGTTCAGCAGGGCGAAAATCAGCGCCGAATCTTCCGGCTTCCAGTACTCCGGCTTGTAACCGCTGGCCGCGAGGTCGCCGGGCAACTTGTCGGCGTAGCGGAACAGGTAGGCATTGACGCCCCGCGCATAGACTTCGAAAAAGCGCTTGAGCCGTGGCGACGACGCCTTGTACAGCTCGCCGGCGCTTTTCTTCAGGTTGACGGCGCGCATGTAACGGTCGGCATCGAGCATCGAGGCGCCGGACATCTCCGCCAGTCGGCCCTGCGCCAACAGCCGCAGGGTGACCATCTGGTTGATGCGGTCGCTGGCGTGGACGTAGCCGAGACTGAACAGCGCGTCATGGAAACTGTTGCTTTCGATCAACGGCATGCCCATGGCATTGCGTCGCACCGACACGTTCTGCGCCAGACCCTTGAGCGGTTGCACGCCGGCGGTCGGTGGCAGGCTGTCCTGAGCGTTCCAGGTCTGGCACCCGGACAGGCCCAAAACACCGGCCACTGCTGCGGCAACGCCGAACCGGGGAAGAAAATGTGTAAGGGCTGGCGAGGCCATGGCGAAGCTCCTGCGGGGGTATAAGGCTGGGGGCGCAATAAAGCCGCTACGTTAGTGAGCGGGCGAGGGCTGCGCAAGCGGGGCGAGTGGTTATTTGTGCAGTTGTCGGCTGATCGGTCAGAGGCTTTGCAGTTGCCTGTGGGAAAGCTGAGATGTTGAACTACGGAAAACCCCAAGACCTTGCATGAGAAAAATCGCCATGGAACTGCAGGCAAGCGCCGCACTGATCATCATCGACCAGCAGAAGGGCATTCTGCATCCGCGCCTGGGCCGTCGGAATAACCCTCACGCTGAAGAAAACATGCTGGAACTGTTGGCGCTGTGGCGCCGGACAGGGCGACCAGTGATTCATGTGCAGCATTTATCGCGCTCGGCGGATTCAGTGTTTTGGCCAGAGCAGTCCGGGGTGGACTTTCAGCCGCGGTTTATGCCGCAGGACGGCGAATGGCTGATCCAGAAAGCCGTGCCAGATGCATTTTGTGCGACGCGTCTGGAAGGGCGGTTGCGCGAAGCGGGGATCGGGCAAGTGGTGATCGTCGGTGTGGCCACAAACAATTCGGTGGAATCGACGGCGCGTACCGCGGGCAATCTCGGGTTCGACGCGTGGGTGGCGGAGGATGCGTGTTTCACCTTCGACAAGGCCGATTATTTCGGCACACCGCGTACCGCTGAAGAGGTGCACGCAATGTCGCTGGGGAATCTGCATGGGGAGTATGCGACGGTGGTCGATTGTGCACGGATTCTGGCGGCGGGCTGAATGTTCTTGGTGAATGTGCCTGCCTCTTCGCGAGCAGGCTCGCTCCCACATCGGACCGCGTTTCGTCAGAAGGAACGCGGTCCCTGTAGGAGTGAGCCTGCTCGCGATAGCGTTTATACAGACGACATCAATTTTGAATGTGCCGGCCTCATCGCGAGCAGGCTCACTCCTACAGGGGATCGCATTTCAACTGAAGGAACGCGGTTGTCATGTGGGAGCGAGCCTGCTCGCGAAGGCGGCCTGTCAGGCGAAGAAGATCTTCGCCCAAGGCATCAAGCGCCGTGGCACTTCTTGAATTTCTTGCCGTTGCCGCACGGGCAAGGGTCGTTGCGGCCGACGTCTTTCAGGGCGTTGCGCACCGGTTCCTGGTGGGCATGGCCGCAGTTCGGGCCGTGCACATGGCCGTGGTCATGGTCGTGATGATGGTCATGATCGTGGTTGCAATCAGGGCCATGGACATGAGGTTGTTGAGTCATCGGTGTTGCTCCGGAATTAAATCGGCGGGGATTATCACGCCATTGCGCTCAAGGTGCACGTAGTGGGCGATGAATAAACCGGTTTCCATCTCCCCCTGCAATCGATAGGGAATTTGCTGATTGGGGTTTTTCAGCATTTTCACCACGTCTTTGACCTTCGGCCACAGGTTGGTGCGAATCGGCACCTTGAAATAGGCGCTGCGCTTCGGTCCGACGGTAAACCAGTGTTCATGCTCGCCCTCGGCCAACAGGATATCAGCCAGATGAATGCGGTATTCCAGCCCGCGCACGGTCAGGTCGCTGTCGTTGGGGTTATCGAGGCGAAAGTGCAGGATGAATTTCTGCTCGAGCAGCTTGGCGCGCACCACTTCGACGTTCACCAGATGCACGGCGGGCTCGACGCTGTCATCACTGGACCACGAGGCACAGCCGCCGAGGTTGAGGATCAGCATGAGGAACAAAAGATGGAATGTGCGTCGACGACCAAGCATGGTTGTACTCCCTTTGTTGCCAGTCTAGACGCTAAAAGATCGCAGCCTTCGGCAGCTCCTACAGAGGGAACGCAAATGCTGTGTAGGAGCTGCCGCAGGCTGCGATCTTTTGATCTTGTCCTTTAAACGCCGAAGTAACCTGCGCAGCACTTCTTGAACTTTTGTCCGCTGCCGCAAAGGCAACTGTCATTGCGCCCCAACTTCACCGGCACTGTCGGGTCGATGAAATACCAGCGCCCGGCGTTCTGCACGAACGAAGAACGCTCGCGATGACTGTGCTCGCCCTGGCTGTCGTGCCAGCGCGCGGTGAAGGTGACAAAGGCGTGTTCCGGCTGGCCGCCGAAGACCTCCGAACCTTCCACCTCAAGGCCCAGCCAGGTACTTTGCGCGCTCCAGTCGCTGATCGACTGCTTGTTCAAACCGGCCTGTTGGGCGGGCAGGGTGGTCGCCACCAGATAATCGATCAGCCCCAGCACATAAGCGCTGTAGCGCGAACGCATCAAGGCTTCGGCGCAAGGCGCCGGATGGCCTTCGTGATAGTGGCCGCAGCAGGCCTCCAGCAGATTGCCGCTGCCGCACGGGCAAATGGCTGTACTCATTGCATTACCACCAGTATTTCCCGAAGTTTTCCGGATTGGCCCAGAACCGCGAGTTGAGCCAGTCGGGGACTTGTTTGTAGTCAAGCAGATCGTAGGTGAACAGGGTCAGCATCTGGTCGTCGCGTTGAAAGCGCTCGCTCGCTTGCAGCGCCAGCGAATAGAAGTCGGTCTCCTGCCAGCCACTGGCCGCCAGGTCAGCCAGCACGGCGATGCGGCTGGCGTTGAGATTACGAATACCGCCCAACAGATTCAGGCCGTCGCGCTTGGGTAAATGTTCCAGGCAATCGACCACCAGTGCGAGGTCGAAGCGCTGCGCCGCCAGTTCGGTGGGCAACGCACCGGGCGTGGCGTGGGCAACCACGCTGTTTGGGTGCGCGTCCTTGAACGCGCTCAGGGCCGGGAATTCACTGGCGCCGATCAATAACAGTCGAGCCGGGGCGTAGCGGTCCAGCAAAGCGGCCAACGCCTGTTGCGGCGTGCGTGAAGAAATGGCGACGTTCATCGAAGCTCCTCAGTCAGACCGCCAAGACTAGCCTGCCAGACTGCGCCGGCAAAGCGTCCGCTAGCGTGGTTTTTCATTAAAAGAGGCAAACGCCTGTGAACACGGTCGCAAACAGCGCTGGCCTATTGCTGGCGGAGATTAAAACTCCGGTCTTTACTCCCTGAATCGGTTTTAAGCCGATCCCTCAGGAGAAAACTAGATGAGCATAGTTCGGACAGCATTACCCTTGGTTCTGCTAACCAGTGTGTTGACTGGTTGCGCAGGTTTGCAGAAAACCGACTGGCCGACCTGTGCGGCGGTCGGCGGTGTGGTCGGTGCCGGTCTCGGCGCGACGGAAAGTGCGGCGTGGGCCGGCTACGGTGCGTTGCTGGTCGGCGGTACGGCAGCGGCCTATTGCTGGGTGCATGGCGATGGCGACGAAGACGGCGATGGTGTGCCGGACAGTCGCGACAAGTGCCCGGGCACGCCTAAGGGTGTGCAGGTCGATGCCGACGGCTGCCCACCGCCGACGCCTGCGCCAGTGGTTGAAGAAGCGGTAGTGGTCAAGGAAGAGACGATTGTCATCCGTGATGTGCACTTCCAGTTCGACAAAGCCACCCTGACCGGTCCCGACAAGCAAGTGCTCGACAAGGTCGCCACGCGCCTGAAGCAGGAATCTTCCACTGCGCAATTGACCGTGACCGGTCATACCGACAGCGTGGGCAGCGATGCCTACAACCAGAAACTGTCGGATCGTCGCGCGCATTCGGTGGTGGAATACCTGATCCAGCAAGGTGTGCCGCGTGCCAGCTTCGTTTCGGTGTCGGGCCTGGGTGAAAGCCAGCCGGTGGCGGATAACAAGTCTGCCGACGGCCGCGCACAGAACCGTCGTACCGAAATCAAAATCGTCCGTTGAAACCTCTCGCGTCCGCGGCTTGTGCAGTCGCGGATGCGGGTCTTTACTCCTGTGTAACCGGTATGGGCCGGTGACACAGGAGCTTTCACCATGACTGTTTTCGCAAGGTCCGTCTTGCCGGTGCTGCTGCTTGGCAGCTTGCTTACCGGTTGCGCCACGCACAGCGATGGCACTGCACCCCTCAATCAACGTACATGGCCGATCTGCAGTCTGTTGGGCGGACTGGTCGGCGGCGGGCTTGGCGCTATCGAAAGTGCGGGCTGGGCCGGCGGCGGCGCAGCGCTGGGCATCGTCACCGGCGGATTGATCTGTTACGCCCAGGATGGCGATGAAGACAGCGACGGCGTGTTCGATCGCCGCGACCGTTGCCCGGATACGCCGGAAAATACCGAAGTCGATCACCGCGGTTGCCCGTTGCCGCAATATCCGGTCGCTGAGAAACCGGCCGAGCCAGCACCGCAAAGTGAAGTGATCACTTTGAGCGATGCGGGCAACGTTCTGTTCGATTTCGACAAGTCTGACCTGACGCCAGCGGCGAAAGCGCAGCTCGACACCCTGATGGACAAGCTGCGCAATGCCGATGTGGTCAGCATCAAAGTGATTGGCCATACCGACAGCAAAGGTTCGGATGCCTACAACCAGGCGTTGTCGGAGCGTCGCGCGAGCAGCGTGGCGGCTTATCTGCTCAGTCAGGGCCTGGCGCCGGACAAACTGACCAGCGAAGGTCGCGGTGAAAGCGAACCGGTGGCCGATAACGCGTCTGACGAAGGACGCGCGCAAAATCGCCGCGTGGAACTCCATATCAATCGTTAGGACGGGTCTGTAGTCCGCAGGCTAGAGCTGCCGGGGAGATATCGTCGACCCGGCAGCCGTTTGGCCGGCATTTGCAGATTTTTCGTTTTCCCCTCTGGCTTATCCCCCGCAGAAGCCGTTACTGTGCGCGCAAAGAATAATTCGCAACACGGGGGCGCGTATGAAACTGTTTTGGGGGCTGGGCCGTTTACTGACCCTGCTGTTCTGCGGCGTGGTGCTGGTCAATCAACTGGTGCCGTTTGTCCATCCGCTGCACCTGCTGGTCAATCTGGCCGGTGGTCTGTTGTTGCTGATCCATGTGCTCGAAGTGCTGCTGTGCAATCGCAGCCTCAAGGGCCGCCCCCATCCCTGGCGCGACCGTGGCCGCATCCTGCTGTTCGGCGTTTTCCATTTGCAAACCCTCCCGGCCCCGGCCGCTCCGCAGGCTTCTTCCCATGCGTAAACTCTGCTTGCTCGCTGCATTCATCAGCCCCCTGGCCTGTGCTCAGGTCGTCAGCGTTGAAACCAATTCCTTGATGCGCCTGCCCAACACGGCCAGCACCTTGCAGTTGGAGAAGCTGGAGGTCGCCGATTACGGCACTCTGCTGATCCCCTCGAACGTGACGGAACTGAACGTCGATGAACTGCGTCTGGGCCATGAGGCGCGTATCGCCATTGTTCCGGCTGAACAGGCGCTGGAGGTGAGAGTCAAGCGTGCCGAATTGAGCGATGGCAGCCAGATCACCGCCCGAGGGGCACCGGGCACCTATGAAAAAGCCGCGCGTGCCGGACGCAACCTGAATTTGCAATTCAAGGCGCTGAACGCGCCGTTGCTGTCGATCGACGCGCGGGGCGGCACCGGTGCGCCGGGTTTCGTCGGGCTTGACGGTGGCAACGGCGAAGATCCGGGCTGCACGTATGGTTCGGCCGGTCACGGTGCCGATGGCGGTGACGGCAGCGACGGGCAACCGGGCGCTCCGGGCGCACTGGTACGCCTTGAAATACCTCGCGATTTTCCGGCGGATCTGATCAAGGTCAATGTCGCCGGCGGTGCCGGTGGCCCCGCGGGTGTGGGCGGCAAGGCTGGCAAGGGTGGCAAGTCCAAGGGCTGCCTGGTGTACCGCGCCGATGGCGGCAAGAACGGCAAGGCGGGGGCGGACGGCCAGCCCGGGCCGGTGGGCGCGGCGGGTTCTGTTAGCGTGCAACGCCTCTAAAACTGCGACCCGCTCTCTGAACAGTAAAATGCTCTGGTGAGTGGAGATCTTTGGTGAGTGAAATTCTGTGGCGAGGGGATTTATCCCCGCTGGGCTGCGCAGCAGTCCCGCTTTTAAATTGAAGAGCGGGGCCGCTACGCAGCCCAGCGGGGATGAATCCCCTCGCCACAACTGTGTTCACAGCAGAGCAAGAGTGCGGTTCAGAACATGGGCCGAGCCGCAGCCACTGCCACCAGCACCAACCCGACAAGCAAATTAAGCCCCACCACCCGCCGTATCCGACCCAGCACTGCCGCGCCCGCCGGCCAGTCCTTCGCGTCCACCGCTTTGCGCAGTTCCGGCAACATCAGCCCCTGAATGCGGATAAACAGCGCGGTCATCACCACATACAAGCCGATCATCACTTGCACGTACTTCGGTGCGGTTTCGAACCCGACCTGCTGCAGATGCAGCATGCCCACGCCACTGATCGGAAGCAGAATCACCGCGACCCAGACCCAGCGGAAAAAACCTTGAAACACTTCCACCCACAAGGTCAGGCGAGCGGGGCCGTCGAGGGCCTTCACAGCCGCAGGGCGCAAGACCATCCAGGCGAAAAACATGCCGCCGACCCAGACCAGCGCGGCGAGGACATGCAGGGGATAAACGAGGCTAAAAGGTGTCATTGGGTTACTCCGTTCTGCGCAGGATCGATTCGCGGGGTATGATAGCCGCCGAACCAAACTACTGAAAATTTATCCAGCGTTTTTAGCGCCCGACACTCAATGATCAGCACTGAACTCAAAACCACGATCCAGGGCGCCTATTCGCGTTTTCTAGAGGCCAAGAGCCTCAAACCGCGTTACGGCCAGCGCCTGATGATCGCCGAGATCGCCAAAGTCCTCGGGGATATCGACACCGACGACGAAGGCCGGCGCAGTGGCGACCCGGCGATAGTCGCGGTGGAGGCCGGCACCGGTACCGGCAAGACTGTCGCCTACAGCCTGGCGGCGATCCCCACGGCGAAGCTGGCGGGCAAGCGTCTGGTGATTGCCACCGCGACCGTGGCCCTGCAAGAACAGATCGTCTACAAGGATTTGCCCGACCTGATGCGCAACAGCGGGCTGAATTTCAGCTTTGCCCTGGCCAAGGGGCGTGGCCGCTACATGTGCCTGTCCAAACTCGACATGCTGCTGCAGGAAGGCCACGCGCAGACGGCCACCGCGCAGCTGTTCGAAGAAGAAGGCTTCAAGATCGAGGTGGATGAAGCCAGTCAGAAGCTGTTCACCAGCATGATCGAGAAACTCGCCGGCAATAAGTGGGACGGTGACCGCGACAGTTGGCCGAACGCGCTGGAGGACGCCGATTGGGCGCGCCTGACCACCGATCACAGCCAGTGCACCAACCGCCATTGCCCGAACTTCGGCCAGTGCGCCTTCTACAAGGCCCGCGAAGGCATGGGCAAGGTTGACGTGATCGTGACTAACCACGACATGGTCCTCGCTGACCTGGCCTTGGGCGGCGGTGCGGTGCTGCCGGACCCGCGCGACACCATCTACGTGTTCGACGAAGGTCACCATCTGCCGGACAAGGCCATCGGCCATTTCGCCCATTACACGCGCCTGCGTTCCACCGCCGACTGGCTGGAAACCACCGCCAAGAACCTCACCAAACTGCTGGCCCAGCATCCGTTGCCCGGCGATCTCGGCAAGTTGATCGAGCAGGTGCCGGAGCTGGCGCGAGAGATCAAGACCCAGCAGCAGTTCATGTTCAGCGCCTGCGAGCAGATCGCCGATTTCAAGCCCGGTGAAGACGTCGAGGGGCGCGAGCGCCCGCGCCATCGCTTCGTGGGTGGGGTGATTCCCGAACATATGCGCGAGATGGGCATCGAGCTGAAAAAAGGCTATTCGCGCCTCAACGATCTGTTCACGCGTCTGACCGACCTGCTCAAGGAAGGCATGGACGGCGAGGTCAACATCGGCATCGCCAGCAATCAGGCCGAAGAATGGTATCCACTGTTCGGCAGCCTGTTGTCGCGTGCCTCCGGCAACTGGGAACTGTGGACCGCATTTACCGCCGAAGACCCGGAAGACAGCCCGCCGATGGCGCGTTGGCTGACCCTGGCGGAAAGCGGTTCGCTGTTCGACATCGAAGTCAATGCCAGTCCGATTCTGGCGGCGGAAACCTTGCGCCGCAGCTTGTGGAACGTCGCTTACGGTTGTCTGGTGACTTCGGCGACGCTGACGGCGCTAGGCACGTTCGACCGTTTCCGCATGCGCGCCGGCCTGCCGAAAAAAGCCGTCACGGCGGTGGTGCCCAGCCCGTTCCATCACGCCGATGCCGGTGTGTTGCGCGTGCCGGATCTGAAGGCCGACCCGCGCGATGCGGCCGCCCACACGGCGGCGATTATCCGGGAGCTGCCCGATCTGGTCGAAGGTTCGCGCGGCACGCTGGTGCTGTTCTCCTCGCGCAAGCAAATGCAGGACGTGTTCGACGGCCTCGACCGTGACTGGCGCAAGCAAGTGTTCATTCAAGGCAACCTGTCGAAACAGGAAACCCTGAACAAGCACAAGGCGCGGGTCGATGGCGGTGATTCCAGCGTGCTGTTCGGCCTGGCCAGTTTCGCCGAAGGCGTCGACTTGCCGGGGGCTTACTGCGAACACGTGGTCATCGCCAAGATCCCGTTCTCGGTGCCGGACGATCCGGTCGAAGCTGCGTTGTCGGAGTGGATCGAAGCCCGTGGCGGCAATCCGTTCATGGAAATCTCCGTGCCCGATGCCTCGCTGAAACTGGTCCAGGCCTGCGGCCGTCTGCTGCGTACCGAAGAAGACCGCGGCACCATCACCTTGCTCGATCGACGTCTGGTCACCCAGCGCTACGGCAAGGCGATCCTCAACGCATTGCCGCCTTTCCGTCGTGAAATATCCTGAGGCACCGGTGGGCCGTTTGGCCCGCCGCGCTGTCTATCTCTCTACCATCGCTTTTCCATTGGCCTTTGTTGGTCGTCAGGGAGAACTCCGTTCTTATGATCCGCCGTTCGTTGCCTGCCGTATTTGCCCTGATCTTTGCTGCGCCGTTGCTCGCGGCGCCTGCCGGCCAGCAGACGCTGTTCAATTTTGTCCGTCCTGCCGATGTGGTCAAAGTCGCGACTGAAAACGCCGATCTGCCGCAAGCCAATGCCGAACAGACCCCCGAAGGCGAAGTGCTGCGCCGCGTGATCTTCAATCCGGCCGCCCGCCCGGCCTTGCGTCTGACGCCGCAGACCGGCGCGTGGGACTGGTCGCAGTCCGGCATGATGACCCTGCGTTTGCAGAGTGCAATGAACTGGGCGGTGACGGTCTATGTGCAGATCCAGAGCAACGATGGCCGCACCTTGGTCAGCCGCGTCGATCTGCCGGCCGGCCCCGCGCAAACCTTGCTGGTGCCACTGGTGGCCTCGACGCCGCTGAGTCAGGGCATGAAGGCCGGCCCGCCAATGCCGATGACCGTCGATGGCCAGCGGATCCTGCTGGCCAGCAGCACGGGCGAAATCGACCGCAGCCAGGTGGTCTCGGTCAGCCTGTCGATGGATCAGCCGAAGGTCGCGCAAAGCCTGCTGCTTGAGCGTTTCGGCGTGCAGGACGGCGGATCGGTCACGCAGGCGGTGTACGGCAATCTGGTCGACGCTTACGGGCAATCGACCCGTGGCCAATGGCCGGAAAAGATCAGCAATGACGAACAGCTGAAATCCGCCGCCAGCAAAGAACAGCGACAACTGAACACTTGGCTGGCCGAGCGCGACAAGTCATCGCTGGACACGTTCGGTGGCTGGAGCAAAGGCCCGGCGTTCAAGGCCAGCGGGTTCTTCCGCACGGAAAAGCGCGATGGCCGTTGGTATCTGGTGACCCCTGAAGGCCACCCGTTTTACTCGCTGGGCGTCAACACCGTCAGCCCGCAGGTCAACCAGACCTACGTGGCCGGGCGCGAATACATGTTCGAGTCCCTGCCCAGGCAAGGCGAGCCGCTGGCCGTGCAGTTTGGCGAAGGTGACAACCGTGGCGGCAACGGTGCCGATCAGGGCCGTGGCTACGGCAGCGGTCGCTGGTATGACTTCTATGGCGCCAACCTGCAACGCCTGTACGGCGAACCGTGCAAACCTGACAGCGACCACAAGGCCGGTATTGCCGAAGCGGCGAAGGCGGGCGCGTCTGAAACCGGTTTGGATCAGGCGGCTGAATCGGTAGCGGTGCCTGCCGAGCCGAAGCCGGGTATTGCCGAAGCAGCGCAGGCAGACGCGGTGCAAGCGTCCGCCGAGAATGCCGTTGCGTGCAAGGCCACGTTTGATGAAACGCGGTGGACTACCCACACCCTCGATCGCCTGCAGGCCTGGGGTTTCAATACTGTCGGCAACTGGAGCGCGCCGTCGCTGGCTGACGCCGAACGCGTGCCGTACACCATGCCGCTGTCGATTGTCGGCGACTACACCAGCATCAGCACCGGCAACGATTGGTGGGGCGCCATGCCTGATCCGTTCGATCCGCGTTTTGCCATGGCCACCGAACGCGCCGTGGCGATTGCGGCACGCGATCACCGCGATGATCCGTGGCTGATCGGCTACTACGCCGACAACGAACTGGCCTGGGCCGGCCCCGGCGACGACGCGAAGTCGCGCTACGCACTGGCCTACGGCACGCTGAAAATGACCACCGATGTGCCGGCCAAGCGCGCGTTTCTCAAGCAGTTGCGGGACAAGTACCGCAATCAGGCCGGGTTGTCGAAGGCGTGGGGGGTAGACGTACCGGCATGGGAACTCATGGAAGACCCGGGCTTCGAGCCACCGCTGCCGAACCCGGAGCACCCGGAAATCGAGGCTGACTTCAAATACTTCCAAAAGGTTTTCGCCGACACCTATTTCAAAACGATTTCCGACGCGCTGAAATGGCACGCACCGAACCAGTTGCTGCTCGGTGGCCGCTTTGCCGTCAGCACCCCGGAAGCGGTGGCCTCCTGCGCACAGTATTGCGATGTGCTGAGCTTCAATATGTACACGCTGAAACCCCAGGACGGTTATGACTTCGCAGCGCTGAAGGCCCTGAATAAACCGGTGCTGATCAGCGAGTTCAACTTTGGCTCGACCGATCGCGGCCCGTTCTGGGGCGGTCCTACGCAACTTTCCAGGGAAGAGGATCGTGGCCCGGCCTATGCCAATTTCCTCAAACAGGCCTTGAGTGAACCGTCGATAGTCGGCGTGCACTGGTTCCAGTATCTCGACCAACCGGTGACCGGGCGTTTGCTCGATGGCGAGAACGGCCATTTTGGACTGGTCGGCGTGACGGACCTGCCGTATCAGGGTTTTGTCGAGACGGTGCGCAAAAGCAATCTGCAAGCGCTTGAGCAACTGGGCAAGGAGGCGCAGAAAGCGACGGTGCATGAGGCTGAAGGCGGACGAAAAGGCGAGGCAGGTAAAAACGCCTGCGCAGGCCATGCCGGTGGGCATTCGGGAAATGGCCACTAGGCTTTGAACCGCATTATCGTTCTTCGCGAGCAAGCCCGCTCCCACACGGGTCTCGGTAGCATTAGAGATCCCCTGTGGGAGCGAGCCTGCTCGCGAAGACTTCAGCCGCCTCACCGAAATATCTGAAATAACCGTCTGGCCCGCGCCTGTTCCCAAATCCCTCAAGGGCTGGAACAATGCGGGCCACTTTGTAGAGCGTTTGCGCGGGGGAGTTGCGGGTGCAGATTCAGGGTCATTACGAGCTTCAATTCGAAGCGGTGCGCGAAGCTTTCGCGGCACTGTTCGACGATCCCCAGGAACGCGGCGCAGCCTTGTGCATAAAGGTCGGCGGAGAAACCGTCCTTGACCTCTGGTCCGGTACCGCCGACAAGGACGGCACCGAGGCCTGGCACAGCGACACCATCGCCAACCTGTTCTCGTGCACCAAGACCTTTACCGCCGTTACCGCGCTGCAACTGGTGGCTGAAGGCAAGTTGCAACTCGACGCCCCGGTTGCCCGCTACTGGCCGGAATTCGCCGCCGCCGGCAAAGAATCTGTCACCCTGCGCCAATTACTTTGCCATCAGGCCGGCCTGCCGGCCCTGCGCGAACTGCTCGCCCCTGAAGCCCTTTACGACTGGCAAACCATGGTCGACGCCCTCGCGGCCGAAGCACCGTGGTGGACGCCGGGCACCGGTCACGGTTATGCCGCGATCACTTACGGCTGGTTGGTCGGCGAATTGCTGCGCCGCGCTGACGGTCGTGGGCCGGGCGAATCGATTGTCGCTCGGGTGGCCAAACCGTTGGGCCTGGATTTCCATGTGGGCCTGGCCGACGCAGAATTTCATCGCGTCGCGCACATCGCCCGTGGCAAGGGCAACGCCGGCGACGCCGCGGCTCAGCGCCTGCTGCAAGTGACCATGCGCGAACCGACTGCCATGACCACCCGTGCCTTCACCAATCCGCCGTCAGTGCTGACCAGCACCAACAAGCCGGAATGGCGACGCATGCAGCAACCGGCGGCCAACGGCCACGGTAACGCGCGCAGCCTCGCCGGGTTCTACGCGGGCCTGCTCGACGGCAGCCTGCTCGAAAGCGAGATGCTCGAAGAGCTGACCCGCGAGCACAGCCTCGGCGACGACAAGACTTTGCTGACCCGCACCCGTTTCGGCCTCGGTTGCATGCTCGACCAACCGGACGTGGCCAACGCTACCTACGGCCTCGGTCCGCGTGCGTTCGGCCATCCGGGCGCGGGCGGCTCCATTGGTTTTGCTGATCCTGAGCATGATGTCGCGTTCGGTTTCGTGACAAATACCTTGGGGCCATACGTTTTGATGGATCCGCGTGCGCAAAAGCTGGCGCGGGTGCTTGCCGCTTGTCTGTAAAGCTTCAACAGAGGTTCCAGGGTCGGAACCTCGAAGGGATTTTCGATTCAAAACGGCTGTTTATCCGGGCGAAAGTGCTCTGGTTTTTCATTACTTCATTTTGTGGATTTTCAATGTCAGCTAAAAAGACCCTCGCCCTGGCCCTGTGTGTAGCGATCACCGGTTGCGCACAGACCCCGAAAAACGATGCGGACGGCGGCAGTTGGTGGCCGTTCGGTTCTACCGACAAAGTCGCCGCCAAGGAGCCTGCACCGGCCCCGGCCCCATTGAAACCTGCAGCGACCGCGCCCGTCGCCAAGGCCGAGAGCAGCAACCCGTGGTACTGGCCGTTCGGTTCCAGCGATGAAGCGGTCAAGGCTGATTTGAAAGCCGAGGTCAAACCTGAAGCCAAGCCGGTCGAGGTGGCCAAAGCCGAAGCCGAGTCCAATGGCAAATGGTGGTGGCCGTTCGGCGGCAAGGATCAGCCAACCGCCAAAGCCGTGCCGATGCCGGATCCGAAAGTCACGCAGGCCTGGCTCGACGATTACGAGCCGCGTCTGCGTGCGGCGGTGAAGGACAGCAACCTGCAACTCGAACGTCGCGACAACGTACTGGTGGTGACGGCGCCGGTCGAAGGCTCGTTCAACCCGGACCGTCCGGCCATGCTGTTGCCGGTCACCCTCGGCCCGTTCACCCGCGTCGCGAAAATCCTCGAAGCTGACCCGAAGACCGCCGTGCTGGTGCTCGGTCACAGCGACACCAGCGGTGCCGCGCCGGCCAACATCAAACTCAGTCAGGAACGTGCGCAATCGGTGGCGGCGATCTTCCGCCTCAGCGGCTTGCAGCGTGATCGCCTGATGCTGCGTGGCATGGGTTCCGAAGCGCCGCGCGCGGCTAACGACAGCGTGGAAGGGCGTGCGCTGAACCGCCGTGTCGAATTGCTGGTGACCCCGCAAAACACCATGGTTGCGCTGCTGAGCAAATACAACATGCCAGCACCGAAGCCAGTGACCCTGGTGGCTGCGCAAGACGTCAAGCCAGCGGCGAAACCGGCCACTCCAGCGCCTGCAACGAAGAAAGCCGCTGTCCCTGCGACCAAGAAGGCCCCAGCCAAGAAAGCCGCCGCCAAGGCTCCAGCGAAAAAGGCCCCGGCCAAGACTCCGGCGAAGAAGACAGCACCAGCCAAAGCCGCGACGACCGACAAGAAAGTCGCCGCGACCGACGCCGCCAAGAAGTAATCCGCTAACGAAAAGGAATGCGCCATGACCCAGTCTCTGGCCGATATGCGTCGTGATTACACCCGGGATGGCTTGACCGAGGCGCAAGCACCGGTCGAGCCGTTTGCGCTGTTCCACCAGTGGTTTGCCGACGCGGTGAAAACCGAGCAGGCGCCGGTGGAAGCCAACGCCATGACCCTGGCCACGGTCGATGCGGCTGGACGTCCGCATTGCCGCATTCTGCTGCTCAAGGGCCTGGACGCGCAGGGCTTCACCTTTTTCACCAACTACGACAGCGCCAAGGGCCAGCACCTGGCGGCCAACCCGTTCGCCGCCATGACGTTCTTCTGGCCAACCCTGGAACGTCAGGTGCGCATCGAAGGTCGCGTGGTGAAAGTTACGCCACAAGAGTCCGATGCGTATTATCAGGTGCGTCCGCTGGGCAGCCGTCTCGGTGCCTGGGCATCGCCGCAGAGCCGGGTCATCAACGGCCGTGGCGAGCTGGAAGACTTGCTCAAGGCCACCGAGCAACGCTTCAGCGACACCCAGCCGCACTGCCCGGAACATTGGGGCGGTTACCGCTTGCTCCCCGAGCGCATCGAGTTCTGGCAGGGCCGTCCCAGCCGCCTGCACGATCGCCTCAACTACCGCGTCCAGGGCGCCGACTGGATTCTTGAACGCCTGGCACCTTGAGCAGTCTACCGAGCGGGATAAAGAGTGGCGGCGCAGGATCGGTGATTTAGCGCTACTTTAAGTGGACGCTCGCAGGCATCTGTACCCAGCCTGAATGGAAGCCAATTTATCCGGATGGTGTCGTGACAGGCGCCGAGCCACGGAGTTTAATGAACACAATGTTCTTTTGGAGTTGATGCTATGCGTAAGTCTGTTCTGCTGGTTGCTTCCTTTTCCACGATGGCGATGTTGCTGACCGGCTGCCAATCGAGCCTGACCGGTGACTCCTACTCCCGTGACGAAGCGCGTCGCGTGCAGACGATTCGCATGGGCACCATCGAATCCCTGCGACCGGTGAAAATCGAAGGCACCAAAACCCCGATCGGTGGCGCAGCAGGCGCGGTGGTCGGCGGCGTGGGCGGCAGCGCCATCGGCGGCGGCAAGGGCAGCATCGTCGCTGCAGTCATCGGCGCCGTGGCTGGCGGCCTCATCGGTTCCGCCACCGAAGAAGGCCTGACCCGCACCCAGGGCGTGGAAATTACCGTCCGCGAAGACGACGGCAGCATGCGCGCCTACGTGCAGCAGGTTCAGGAAAATGAAGTGTTCCGCGTTGGTGAGCGGGTGCGTATTTCGACCGTTGGCGGGACCAGCCGCGTTTCGCACTAAGCGCGAGGCAGGTCAAAGAAAACCCCGATCAGGTGACTGGTCGGGGTTTTTTTGGGGTGATTCGGTAGGCAGTAGCCATAAATCATTCGACGCAAACCAGTTGAACGATGTGATTCACGTCCAGCAGTTTTTGTCCCGTCCATTTCTCCAATGTTTTGATTTGTTCTTCAGTCAGATCATCGCCATCAAATTCATCTTCAGGCTTATGCCAGTTCATCAACTCCTTCAATGCTTCCTTATGGCATGCCTCGATTTCGACCGTTCTGAGTAAATTCTCAGTCTTTCGATCAAAGACCTCTACTACGTGTTTCATTTTTCAACCCTCCTGGTTGAATCGGCTGGTTTCGTTTGTTCCCCTGTTTGCGGGTAGTTGCCCGACCAAGGACACAACCACACTTGCAGGACTTGGCAAACACGCATCCGGCACGCACGGCTTCAGGTTTTTTCGCAGCCACTTCACGGCTACGCTCGAAAGCCTCCTGCCGCGCCAACATCGCGTCGTAAGCGTTTTGCCCGGCTTCGCGCTCGGCCAGTTCGGCGGCCGTCATATAACGCCAGGTAACGTGATGCCCGTCGCCCGCCGGTGGGTTCTGCACCCGGGGGATGTCCTTGTTCCGCGCCACTGATCGTCCCTTCGTTCATCATCGACAGCCCTTGGAAAGGGGCTGCATGACGTTATCGAAACGGGGAAATTGTGGCTGTAGGACGCGTCGCTAAAGACGTGGGGATTGTTCGCCGTGTAACTGAGAGCGGGGAATCTGTGGCGAGCGAGCTTGCTCCCGCTGGGGTGCGAAGCGCCCCCAATAAATGGGCCTGCTACGCAGTCCAGCGGGAGCAAGCTCCCTCGCCACAAGGGGTCATTTCAGTTGAGAGTTCCTGCGACTCGCCACCGCCGTCACCGCATACCCAATCACCGCCGCGAGAATCGAGCCGGTAAGAATGCCCATTCGGTCCATGCCGGCGTAATCACTCACGCCCGGTTCGAAGGCCAGCGAACCGACGAACAGGCTCATGGTGAAGCCGATGCCGCAGAGGATTGCCACGCCGAGGATCTGGCCCCAGTTAGCGCCTTGGGGCAGGGCGGCGATGCCGATCTTGACCGCCAGCCAGGTCAGGCCGAAGACGCCGATGGTTTTGCCCAGCAGCAGGCCAATGGCGATGCCCATCGGTACGTCGTGGGTGAAGCTCTCGACGGTGACGCCGCTCAGCGACAGGCCGGCGTTGGCGAAGGCGAACAGCGGCAGAATGCCGTAGGCGACCCATGGATGCAGCGCGTGTTCGAGGGTCAGCAGTGGCGACGGTTCGGCGTTTTTCGTGCGCAGCGGAATGCAGAAGGCCAGGGTCACGCCGGCCAGCGTGGCATGGACGCCGCTCTTGAGTACACAGACCCAGAGGATCAGGCCGATGATCATGTACGGCCCGAGCTTGACCACGCCGAGCCGGTTCATCGCCACCAGTGCGGCAATGCAGGCCGCTGCCAGGCCCAGGGACAGGGTCGACAATTCGCCGGAGTAGAAAATCGCGATGATCACGATGGCACCGAGGTCATCGATGATCGCCAGCGTCATCAGGAACAGCTTCAGCGATACCGGCACGCGCTTGCCGAGCAGGGCCAGCACGCCGAGGGCGAAGGCGATGTCGGTGGCGGTCGGGATCGCCCAGCCGCTCAGGGCGGCGGGGTTGTCGCGGTTGAGGAACCAGTAGATCAGCGCCGGCACCAGCATGCCGCCGATGGCCGCTGCACCAGGGAGGACAATCTGCGAAGGCTTGGACAGCTGGCCGTCGAGCACCTCGCGTTTGACCTCCAGACCGATGAGCAGGAAGAACATCGCCATCAGGCCATCGTTGATCCACAGCAGCAGGGGCTTGGCGATTTTCAACGCACCGATCTGCGCCACCACCGGGGTGTCGAGCAGGCCGGTGTACAGCCACGACAGTGGTGAGTTGTTGATAATCAGCGCGAGGATGGCTGCAGCGATCAATAACAGACCGCTGGCAGCTTCCAACTGAAAGAAACGCGTGAAAGTGCTACGCAGAGGCAAGGTCGCTCTCCATCGAATAGTCAAAAGGTGCAACACCCTAACCCGTACCGTTAGTTGTTAAAACAAAAGTTATATTCTTTTTTGTTATATAGCGTTACAAGCCGTCTAGCCCCGGCCACGCTGAGCCTAGCAGTTGCCTGACATATTGAGACTCAGCTGTATCTTTGCGAGCTATAGGTTTTTTCCTAAGCTGACGGACAAGCCTTTCGAGGAGTTCAACCTCCTGCCTGATCCAACGAGAACCCAGACCATGAGCGACAACCGACAGTGGGCCCGCGAAGCCATCCGCATCATCGAAGCGGACTTCCAGCGCAGCGCCGACACCCACCTGATTCCCTTGCCGCTGCCGGGTTTTGCGGGCATCGAACTGTATTTCAAGGACGAGTCCAGCCATCCGACCGGAAGCCTCAAGCATCGCCTGGCGCGTTCGCTGTTCCTCTATGCGCTGTGTAACGGCTGGCTGAAGCCCGGCGCACCGGTGATCGAGGCATCCAGCGGCTCGACGGCGATTTCCGAGGCGTACTTCGCCCGCATGCTTGGTCTGCCGTTCATTGCGGTGATGCCGGCGACCACATCGAAAGAGAAGATAGCCCAGATCGCCTTTTACGGCGGCCAAAGCCATCTGGTGAACGATCCGACGCAGATCTACGCCGAGTCCGAGCGTCTGGCACGCGAGCACGGCGGGCATTTCATCGACCAGTTCACCTACGCCGAGCGCGCCACCGACTGGCGAGCGAACAACAACATTGCCGAGTCCATCTTTCAGCAGATGCGCTATGAAAAACACCCGGAACCGAGCTGGCTGATTTCCAGCCCGGGCACCGGCGGCACCACCGCGACCCTCGGTCGTTACGTGCGCTATCGCCAGCACTGCACCCGCGTGCTGTGCGCCGACGCCGAGCGTTCGGTGTTCTTCGACTTTTATCAGACAGGCGACGCCAGCCTGCGACTCGACTGCGGCTCACGCATTGAAGGCATCGGCCGGCCACGGGTGGAGGCGTCGTTCTTGCCCAAGGTGATCGACGCGATGGTCAAGGTGCCGGATGCCTTGTCCCTGGCCGCCATGCACTATCTGGCGCAGCGCCTCGGGCGGCATGTCGGTGGATCGAGCGGGACCAATCTGATCGGCGCGCTGATGGCGGCGCAGCAGATGAAAGCGGCGGGGGAGTCGGGGTCGATCGTGGCGATTCTGTGCGATGGCGGCGAACGGTATGCCGATACGTATTACGACCAGGAGTGGTTGAAGGCGCAGGGGTATGAGTTGGACGGATTGATCGAAGCAGTGACGGCGAGTGCCGAGCGCGGGGAGGCGCTGCCGACCTCAGTGCTACGGGCGAATATCTAAAGCCAAACGCTGCAACCACTGTGGGAGCGAGCCTGCTCGCGAAGGCATTTTTTCATTCAACATCATCGTCGATTGAAATGCAGCTTTCGCGAGCAGGCTCGCTCCCACAGGGTTTTGCGTTGTGTCAGATGATTAGTCAGTGAGACCAAGGATATCCCGCGCCACAGCCTCGGCAATCCGAATCCCGTCAACACCCGCCGAGAGAATCCCGCCGGCATAGCCCGCGCCTTCACCGGCCGGGAACAGGCCCTTGACGTTCATGCTCTGCAGCGACTCGTTACGCGTGATGCGCAGCGGCGAGGAGGTGCGTGTCTCGATCCCGGTCAGTACCGCATCGTGCAGCGAGTAGCCGCGAATCTGCTTTTCGAACGCCGGCAACGCTTCACGAATCGCTTCGATCGCGAAGTCCGGCAGCGCCAACGCCAGGTCGCCCAGGGCGACGCCCGGTTTGTACGACGGCTCGACTTCACCCAGTTCGGTCGAAGGAATATCGTTGATGAAATCGCCGACCAGTTGTGCCGGGGCTTTGTAGTCGCTGCCGCCAAGGATGAAGGCGTGGGACTCCAGGCGTTCTTGCAACTCGATCCCGGCGAGCGGGCCGCCCGGATAATCGACTTCCGGGGTGATGCCAACGACGATGCCGGAGTTGGCATTGCGCTCGTTACGCGAGTACTGGCTCATGCCGTTGGTGACCACGCGGTTCGGCTCGGACGTCGCTGCCACCACAGTGCCGCCCGGGCACATGCAGAAGCTGTAGACCGAGCGGCCGTTTTTGGCGTGGTGTACCAGTTTGTAGTCGGCAGCGCCCAGTTTCGGGTGGCCGGCGTATTTACCCAGACGCGCACGGTCGATCAGCGATTGCGGGTGTTCGATACGGAAACCCACCGAAAACGGCTTGGCTTCCATGAACACGCCACGGCTGTGGAGCATGCGGAAGGTGTCGCGGGCGCTGTGGCCGAGGGCCAGGACCACGTGTTTCGAATGCAGGGTTTCGCCGCTGGCCAGTTGCACGCCGACCAGTTGGCCGTCTTCGATCAACACGTCGGTGACACGCTCCTGAAAACGGACTTCACCGCCCATCTCACGGATCTGCTCGCGCATGTTTTCGACCATGCCGGTCAGGCGGAACGTACCGATGTGCGGCTTGCTGACGTAGAGGATTTCTTCCGGCGCGCCGGCCTTGACGAATTCGTGCAGGACTTTGCGACCGAGAAACTTCGGGTCCTTGATCTGGCTGTACAGCTTGCCGTCGGAAAACGTCCCCGCGCCGCCTTCGCCGAATTGCACATTGGACTCGGGGTTGAGCACGCTTTTGCGCCACAGGCCCCAGGTGTCCTTGGTGCGCTGGCGCACTTCGGTGCCGCGTTCGAGGATGATCGGCTTGAAGCCCATTTGCGCCAGCAGCAACCCGGCGAAGATCCCGCACGGGCCGAAACCGACGACAATCGGCCGCTGGCCCGGATCGCTCGGTGCCTGACCGACGAATTTGTAGCTGACATCCGGCGCCACATTGACGTTACGGTCGTCGGCGAACTTGCCCAACACCTTGGCCTCGTCGCGTACGTTGAGGTCGATGGTGTAGATGAAGCACAGTTCGGAGGACTTTTTGCGCGCGTCATAGCTGCGCTTGAACAAGGTGAAATCGAGCAAGTCATCGCTGGCGATGCCCAGGCGTTGCACGATGGCGGCGCGCAGGTCTTCTTCGGGATGGTCGATTGGCAGCTTGAGTTCAGTGATTCGTAACATGGCGGGGATCCGGATTCGCGGGGCGCACAACTGCGCCAGGGCGTTTGAAGGCGGCGATTATAAGCCGCCGCGACCGGATCCGTGGGGGAAAAACGATCAGTCGTTACGCGCGCCGCCGAAATAGCCGCAACCGCGCTGCACCTGACCGTCGATACGCAGTTCTGCGCTCATGTGCTGCACGCTGCCGGTGCTGCTGTCGACGCAACGCTGCGGCGCTACCCATAATTCGATGCGCTGGTTGTTGGCTTCGCTGCTCAGATTGAAGCGGCCGTCGCCCAGTTGTTCTTCCACATACGGCACGGCGAGCGGCGGCTGGCCCTCGCGGTCGATCACCATGCCTTTGCCGCTGACCTTCACATTCCACTGCGGGCCATCGCCTGCGGCACGCAGGATCAGCAGTTTGAAATTGGGGTCATCGCACGCCGTGCCCGAGCGTTCGACGCGATACAACTGGCTCAGGTCGAGGCGATCACCAGACACCTTGCCGCGCACATCGGCAAACAGTTTGCCCTGCTCGTCGGCGAGGGTCGCAGCCTCTTGCAGGATACTGGTGCCGCCGCTGTCATTGACCACCAGTTGGCGCTGATCCTGACATGGCTGGAACAGCAGTTTGCCGTCAGCGGCGGTCAACTGCCCCTGCATCCGCGTCTGCCCGGCATGTGAAACGCTTTCGCGCTGGCCGTCGAACAATTGGCAGGCGGCAAACATCGGCAGCAGGGCAACGAGGACTAACGAACGGGCGACACGCATCTTTGGTTCTCCAGACAAGTGTCGCCACGTTACGCAGCCTGACCGTTCATCACAAGGGCTTAGCCCACGTGAAACGTCTGACCTGTCTGCAGGCCTTCGACACTCTTGGCGTAGGCCAACGCGACTTCCGCCGCAGGAACCGGTTTGAAGCCGCGGAAATAGGGCGCGTATTTGCCCAGGGCTTCGGTTAGAACCGTCGGGCTGACCGAGTTCACCCGCAGGCCGCGTGGCAGTTCAATGGCGGCGGCGCGCACGAAGCTGTCGAGGGCGCCATTGACCAAGGCTGCCGATGCACCGCTGCGAATCGGATCATGGCTGAGTACGCCGGTGGTGACGGTGAACGAGGCGCCGTCGTTGGCAAATTCGCGGCCAATCAGCAGCAGGTTGACCTGACCCATCAGCTTGTCTTTCAGGCCGAGGGCGAAGCTGTCTTCAGTCATCTCGTCCAGTGCTGCGAAGGTGACGTTGCCCGCCGCGCAGACCAGCGCATCGAATTTGCCGGTCTGTTCGAACAGCTTGCGGATTGATGCGCTGTCGCTGATATCCACCCGCAAGTCGCCGCTGTTGCGGCCGATACGAATGACTTCGTGACGTTGCGACAATTCTTTGTCCACCGCCGAACCGATGGTGCCATTGGCGCCTATCAACAGAATCTTCATCGAGCTGTACCCCAAGTGATTGAACGAGGCCTCAGTCTAGAGTGGTTTTTCCTGCGGATAAGCGCACTAATAGGCAACCTTTGGTTTTCAAATGGAAACAATCGATGAGCGAAATGGATGATCTCGCCGCGTTCGCCGTGCTGATCGAGGCCGGCAGTTTTACCTTGGCCGCGCAGCAGTTGGGTTGCAGCAAGGGCCAGTTGTCCAAGCGCATCAGTCAGCTCGAAGCGCAGTTCAGCGTGGTTTTGCTGCAACGCACGACCCGGCGTTTGAGTCTCACGGCAGCGGGCGCGGCGTTGTTACCGCAGGCTCAGGCGCTGGTGGTCCAGGTCGAACGCGCCCGACAAGCCTTGGCGCGCTTGAAGGATGACATGGCCGGTCCGGTGCGCATGACCGTTCCGGTGTCGCTGGGTGAAACCTTCTTCGATGGCTTGTTGCTCGAGTTTTCGCAGCAATATCCCGAGGTGCAAATCGAACTGGAGTTGAACAACAGTTACCGCGATCTGTCCCGCGACGGTTTTGATCTGGCGATCCGCGCCGAGGTGGCCAATGATGATCGGCTGGTGGCCAAACCCCTGCTGGCCTGGCATGAAATGACCTGCGCCAGCCCGGCCTATCTCGAACGTTTCGGCGAACCGGCGACACCGCAGGCACTGGCCGAACATCGCTGCTTGCTCAATAGCCACTACAGTGGGCGAGAGGAGTGGCTGTATCACCAACAGCACGAATTGCTGCGGGTGCGGGTGTCGGGCCCTTTCGCCAGCAACCATTACAACTTGCTGAAAAAAGCCGCGTTGTCCGGCGCAGGCATTGCGCGATTGCCTTCCTACCTTCTGCAAACGGAACTGGCTGACGGCCGCTTGCGCTGGTTGCTGCGCGATTATCAGACGCGGCGCATGCCGATGTATCTGGTGCATCCGTATCAGGGCGGCTTGCCGAAACGCACGCAGGTGCTGGCGGATTATTTGATGGGATGGTTCAAGCGCAGTGGCGAGGCGCTGGATCGACTCCAGCGCTGAAAGCAATCTTTTTGTAGGAGTGAGCCTGCTCGCGATAGCGGTGGATCAGTAAAAAATTGATCGACTGACACACCGCTATCGCGAGCAGGCTCACTCCTACAATTCAGGTCAGCTTTGCAATCGGCGGGCAATCAGATTATCTATCGACAATCTGCCCGGCCCGCTAGCCATCAAGTACAGCAACACCGCCGCCCAGGTGCCATGAGTCGGATAAGCATCCGGATAGACAAACAGCTGAATGACCAAGGTCATGCCGAGCAATGCGAGCGCCGAAAACCGTGTGGCCAAGCCGATCAGAATCAGCACCGGGAAAGCATGCTCGGCGAACGCCGCCATGTGTGCCGCGATCTCGGGTGACAACAGCGGCAGGTTGTATTCGCTCTGGAACAGCGGAATCGTCGAATCAGCCAAACGAGGCCAGCCCAATTCAAAGGTGCCGTCGATCAGGTCGATGGCCAGTCCTTCGACCTTGGTTTGGCCGGACTTCCAGAACACGGCGGCGATCGAGAAGCGGGCGATGAAAGCGATCAGGCTGTGCGGGATTTTTTCCAGCAGCGCGACGGCTCGCAGGATGAAAGTGTTCATGGCATTTCCTTGTGAGTCAGGCGAGCGATGGCGTTGTGTGCAATCAGCACGGCAAGGGTCTGTGCGAGGTCGAAGGGCGGGCTGTTTTCCACCGCCGCGAGCAGTGGCTGACCCTTGAGCAGGTGACGGATAAACATCGTGGCGCCGGGTTCAACGGCAAACACTTCCACGTCCAGTCCGTTGCGCAGGACCATGGCGTGCTGACCGTGATTGAGGCCAATCCCCGCCAGGGTCTGCGCCTGCTGATGCGCGGCCCAGATTGCGACCACCGCATAGGCTGAATCGAGCGTGTGCACGGACGGATGAAGCCTCAGATACAGATCGCTCAAGGCCCGCGGGCTGGCGAGGGCGGCGCTGATGTCGTCGGGCCGGACGGGCTGCGCATCCGCGGCGTGATAGGCGAGGGTGCGCAGATGCTCAAGGCGTGCAACATCGGCGACATAAGGTACGCCGGCGATCGGTTCGAAGCCGGCGATGAAGTCGGCAAATCCGTCGCCGTAACGGCTCATCAGCGGACTCTGCGGTGGCTGGCGTTGAACAAACACGCCTGCCATGGCGCGGAAGAATTCTTCGCCGACCAACTGCACCACCACCGGATAACTCTCAGCCAAGGCGTTGACCAACGAACTGTGCACATTATTGCGATACACCGCGAAACGGCTGGCAGGGTCGGCACCGTTGCGGCTGCACAAGCCATCCGGACACGGCCGTTTTACGTCGAGCAGCGCGGCGGCGAAGGCCGCTTGCCGGCTCATGGTACACCCTCCGCCTGGCGCAACAACGCCTCGGCCTGTTGCGCTTCGGCGAGCAACACGTCGAAGGCTGGCACCTGGTTGTCGCGTTCGATCAGGGTCGGCACTGGGCCGATGCGCGCAAGTACTTGTCGATACAGGCGCCAGACCGCCTGATCGACCGGCGCCCCATGGTCGTCAATCAGCAAGCGATCGCCGAGGTTGTCGCAATCTTCAGCGAAACCGGCCAGATGAATCTCGCCGACGGCGTGCAGCGGCAATGCGTCGAGATAGGCCAGCGGATCACGCTGATGGTTGACGCACGACACGTAGACATTGTTGACATCGAGCAGTAAGCCGCAGCCGCTGCGCCGGATCACTTCGCTGATGAAGTCCGCCTCGTCGAGGGTTGAATCCCGAAATGCCAGATAGGTCGCCGGGTTCTCCAGCAACATCGGGCGTTTCAGAGTGTTCTGCACCTGATCGATGTGCGCGCAGACGCGATTCAGCGTTGGCGTGTCATAGGCCAGTGGCAGCAGATCATTCAGAAACACCGGGCCATGGCTCGACCAGGCCAAGTGTTCGGAAAAGGATTGTGGTTGATAGCGCTCGATCAGCTCAGCGAGGCGTTGGAGATGCCCGGTGTCGAGCGGACCTTCGCCACCGATCGACAGCCCCACGCCATGCAATGACAACGGGTACTGTTCGCGGATCAAACCGAGAAAATGATGAAACGGGCCGCCGGCCACCATGTAGTTTTCGGCGTGGACCTCGAAAAAACCGAGGTCGGGGATGGAACCGAGCACTTCAAGGAAGTGCCCGGTCTTGAGCCCCAGCCCGGCACGGGCGGGGAGCTCGGTGCGAGCGGCCTGAGTGCGCGGCAGGGACGGTTGGCGATGACTGAACATGATCGTCACTCAGGCAGACCAACGATCAGGACTTGGCTTTAAAGGCTTCGAGCTGACCGAAACCGCTCGGCGAGGTTTTGCTTTCGGTGGTGACGCAGGTGCCTTTCGGAACGAGTTTCCAGGCGTTGGCCTGATAGTCCATTTTCGCCGTGCCGGCACAGGTGGTGCCTGCACCTGCGGCGCAATCATTCTTGCCTTTCAGCGCCACGCCGAAGCATTTTTCCATGTTGGCATCGGCGGCTTGGGCGGTGGAAACAGTGGCGATGCTCAGAGCAGAACCGAGGGCCAGAGCCAGGGCGGTGGCGGACAGGGTACGGGTAGTCGCAGTCATGATGTTTCTCCAGATTTATCAGGGTTTCTGCAAGCGGTTTGCGCTTGCTTGTCCCTCTAGAGAAAGCTCATAGCGATGCGTTACAGCGGGCGCAAAACTTTTCCGGAATTTTTCCTGACACGGCTATCCCTTGTGGGAGCGGGCTTGCTCGCGAAAGCGGTGAATCAGTCGACCTCTTCGTTAACTGACACACTGCTTTCGCGAGCAAGCCCGCTCCCACAGAGATTCCTCGGGAGCGCCAAATATTTCGAATAACTTGGCTGAAGTTGTCAGCCCTGCTCAACTAATTTCAGGAGCAGCGGATGTAATAACAGCCTTTTTTATCGCCGACGAGTCTAAAAAACTGTCATTTATAACAGTGGTGGTCGTTTTTTAGAGGGTTATATTCAGTCTTGTCATCGAGCTACCAAGGAGAAGATGTATGAAAAAGGCTGAGTTGGAACAGTATCTAGAAGAAAAGATTAACGACAACGCCAGGATTATCCTCAAGGAGGATATGGTTCATGACGGCGCTGCACTAGGGGAAATGCAGTTGTATTTTTGTCTTCGACGCATATTCAATAAAAAAGCCACTCTTGAGGATATTGGGGTGCTCCGTGCGGTGAACAACCTATTAAGGGTTATCGGACTTTTATCTGCCAAGGAAACGCTTATTTCAAAGATTGAGAAATGAACCTTGTCATTGGTCCTTGTTACGCTATGGAGCCTGTCAAGACGCTGTACTGAAGCGGGAGTTTGCAAGGAAATAAAGAGTGGCATCGGACGGGAATTAAGGAGCATCGAATGGGTACTGTAATAGAGCGGTTACGGAAAATTGTTATAGATCATCTGGGTGTAGAGTCGGACGAAGTTGTAGGCCCTGCCAGTTTTACAGACGATTTAGGAGCGGACTCCTTGGACGTGGTTGAGTTGGTTATGGCGATGGAGGACGAGTTTGATGTAAAGATTCCAGACGACGCTGCCGAAGGCATCGCAACTGTTCAACAAGCCGTCGACTACGTTACAGCGCAGATTGGCTCATGACTATTAAGTCGCACGTTGGTTTTAACTTCGCTTTAAAATTAAAAACGGCCCAAAGGCCGTTTTTAATTTAGCGATATCCCTCAACCGCCCAAATACGCCTCGCGCACTTTCGGGTCGGTTAGCAGCGCTTCACCGGTGCCTTGCATGACCACGCGACCATTTTCCAGCACGTAGGCGCGGTCGGCGATTTTCAGCGCCTGGTTGGCGTTCTGCTCGACCAGGAACACGGTCACACCGTCCTTGCGCAGCTGTTCGATGATGTCGAAGATCTGCTGGATGATGATTGGTGCCAGGCCCAGCGACGGCTCGTCGAGCAGCAGCAGTTTGGGCTTGCTCATCAGCGCACGGCCGATGGCGAGCATTTGCTGTTCGCCGCCGGACATGGTGCCGCCGCGCTGGTTGAAGCGTTCTTTCAGGCGTGGGAAAAGTCCGAGGACCTTGTCCATCTGTTCCTGATAGTCGCCCTTGTCGGTGAAAAATCCGCCCATGGACAGATTTTCTTCCACGGTCAGACGGGCAAACACCCGACGACCTTCCGGGACCACGGCGATGCTCTTGCGCATGATCTGCGACGAGTCCTGGCCGACCAGTTCCTCACCCATGTAGCGGATGCTGCCGCTGTGCGCCTGCGGTGAACCGCACAGCGTCATCAGCAGCGTGGATTTGCCGGCACCGTTGGCGCCGATCAGCGTGACGATCTCGCCCTGACGGACTTCGACATTGACGCTGTGCAGGGCCTGGATCTTGCCGTAGAAGGTGGAAACGTTTTCGAACTGCAGCATTTACGCTTCCCCCAGGTAGGCTTTGATCACTTCAGGATTGTCGCGGATCTGTTCCGGCGTACCGTCGGCCAGTGGCGTGCCCTGGTTGATCACGACGATGTGGTCGGAAATGCTCATGACCAGTTTCATATCGTGTTCGATCAGCAGCACGGTAACGTTGTGCTCTTCACGCAGCACGCCGATCAGCGCCTTGAGGTCTTCGGTTTCCTTCGGGTTCAGGCCGGCGGCCGGTTCGTCGAGCATGAGAATCCGCGGGCGGGTCATCATGCAGCGGGCGATTTCCAGACGCCGTTGCTGGCCGTAGGCGAGGGTGCCGGCGGTACGATTGGCGAACTCTTTGAGGTTGACCTTTTCCAGCCAGTACTCGGCAAATTCCATGGCCTCGCGCTCGCTTTTGCGGAACGCCGGGGTCTTGAACAGGCCGGAGAGGAAGTTGGTGTTCAGGTGACGGTGCTGGGCGATCAACAGGTTCTCGACCGCCGTCATGTCCTTGAACAAACGCACGTTCTGGAACGTACGCACCACGCCTTTGAGGGCGATCTTGTGGCCCGGCAGGCCCTGGATCGGCTCGCCGTCGAGCAGGATGCTGCCGCCGGTAGGCTGATAGAAACCGGTCAGGCAGTTGAACACGGTAGTCTTGCCGGCGCCGTTCGGCCCGATCAGCGCCACAACCTGTTTCTCTTTGACGGTCAGCGCCACGCCGTTGACCGCCAGCAAGCCGCCGAAGCGCATGCTCAGATTTTCGACTTTAAGGATCTCGCGGCTCATTTGCGCAACTCCATGTGTGGGCGTTGCATCGGCAGCAGCCCTTGTGGACGCCAGATCATCATCAACACCATCAGCGCACCGAACATCAACATGCGGTATTCGCTGAACTCACGCATCATTTCCGGCAACAGGATCATCACGATCGCCGCCAGGATCACACCCAATTGCGAGCCCATCCCACCCAACACGACGATGGCGAGGATGATTGCCGACTCGATGAAGGTGAACGACTCGGGCGTCACCAGACCCTGACGCGCGGCGAAGAAGCTGCCGGCGAAACCGGCAAACGCGGCGCCCAGGGTGAACGCGGAAAGCTTGATCACGGTCGGGTTCAGACCCAGCGCACGGCAGGCGATTTCATCTTCACGCAGCGCTTCCCAGGCACGGCCGATCGGCATGCGCAGCAAACGGTTGATGACGAACAGCGCTGCCAGCGCCAGCAACAGGGCAACGAGGTAGAGGAAGATCACCTTGTTGATCGAGTTGTATTGCAGGCCGAAATACTCATGGAACGTCTGCAGGCCTTCGGCCGCTTTACGCTCGAAAGTCAGGCCGAAGAATGTCGGTTTCTCGATGTTGCTGATGCCGTTCGGGCCGCCGGTGATGTCCGTCAGGTTACGCAGGAACAGACGGATGATTTCGCCGAAGCCCAAGGTCACGATCGCCAGATAGTCGCCGCGCAGACGCAATACCGGGAAGCCCAGCAGGAAGCCGAACGTCGCCGCCATCAGGCCGGCAATCGGCAGGCAGATCCAGAAACTCAGGCCGTAGTAATGCGACAGCAGTGCGTAGCTGTAGGCGCCGACGGCGTAGAAGCCGACGTAACCCAGGTCAAGCAGACCGGCCAGACCGACGACGATGTTCAGACCGAGGCCGAGCATCACGTAGATCAGGATCAGCGTGGCGATGTCCACCGCGCCACGGGAGCCGAAGAACGGCCACACCAGCGCCAGCACAATCAGCCCAATGATGAAATAACGCTGGGTGGAGGGCAGGGTCAGGAAGTTGCTGGCCTTGGCCGGAATCAGCGGCATGCCCGGCGAAGAACGCCAGGCCTTGCTGATCTGCTGGTTGAACAGCACGCGCAAAAACATCAGCACCGAGCAGATCGCGATGGTCGCGAGTACCGCAGGGCTGGTGTTGTGCACTTCCAGATTGATGCCGACGATGGTCAGTTTCAGTCCGAGCACAGGATACGCAACTGCCCAAACCAAGAGCGCACTGAACAGCGCCTGTTTAAGATTCCTAGTCATACTTTCTCAACCTCCGGACGGCCCAGAATGCCGGTCGGACGGAACAACAGCACCAGAACCAGCAAGCCGAACGCCACGACGTCCTTGTACTGGTCGCCGAAGATATCGGCACCGAACGCTTCCGCTACACCGAGCACCAACCCGCCGAGCATGGCCCCGGGGATGCTGCCGATGCCGCCCAGTACCGCAGCGGTGAAGGCCTTGAGGCCGACGAGGAAACCGGCGTTGGGGTTGATCACGCCGTATTGCATGCTCAGCAGCACAGCCGCAACGGCTGCCAGCGCAGCACCGATGACGAAGGTCAGGGCGATGATGTTGTTGGTGTTGATGCCGAGCAGGTTGGCCATCTTGATGTCCTCGGCACAGGCGCGGCAGGCGCGGCCCAGGCGGGAACGGGAGATGAACAGGGTCAGGCCGAGCATGGCGATCAGGGTGACTACGAACACCACGATCTGCATGTAGGAAATCAGCACTTCTTGTGCGCCACCTGGACCGAAGGCGAAGTTGCCCGGGATCAGGTTGGGGATAGCTTTGTCCTTGGAGTCTTGCGCCAGCAGAACGGTGTTCTGCAGGAAGATCGACATACCGATGGCAGAAATCAGCGGGATCAGACGGTTGCTGCCACGCAGGGGGCGGTAGGCGATCCGTTCGATGCTGTAACCGTAGGAACTGGTGACGACGATGCTGGCGATGAACGCCGCGGTCATCAACAGCGGGACACTGTCGAGTCCCATCATGGTCAGTCCGGCAATGGCGATGAACGCCACGTAGGAGCCGATCATGTACACCTCGCCGTGGGCGAAGTTGATCATTCCAATGATGCCGTAAACCATCGTGTAGCCGATGGCGATCAGGGCATACATGCTGCCAACGTTGAGGCCGTTAACCAGCTGTTGGAAGAAGTGATAGATGTCAGGCATTACAGCGCTCCTAAAAACCTGATACGCATTTCACTGGTGGAGTCATTTTCCCGCCCGGCCCCGTGGATCTTTATCCACTTCGAATCCGGGTTTTGCCAGCGAACCGCTGATGACGGTTTTGAGATTTTCAGGTGGGGAGACTGGCGGATCACGCCAGCGCGGCCCAATACGTTCGTAAAACAAAGCCCACGGCACGCCGTGGGCTTTATTGGCAGTCAGTCAGGCAAGGCCTTACTGAGGCGAAACTTCGGTTTTAGGTTTGCCGTTGTGCCACTCGTAGACTACAAATTTGAAGTCTTTCAGGTCGCCCTTGTCGTCGAAGCTCAGCTCGCCAGTCGGCGTCTTGAACGAACCGGCGTGGATGGCTTCAGCCACTTTGGTCGCGTCTTCGGACTTGGCAGCCTTGATGCCTTCGGCAATCACGGTCACAGCCGAGTAGGACGGGAACACGAACGGACCGCTCGGGTCTTCCTTCTTGGCTTTGAACGCATCAGCCAGGGCGACGTTGGCCGGATCCTGGTCGAAGGATTTTGGCAGGGTCACCAGCAGGCCTTCGGACGCGTCCTTGGCGATTTGGGTGATCGAGTCGTTACCCACGCCTTCCGGACCCATGAAACGGGCTTTCAGGCCTTTTTCCTGAGCCTGGCGCAGGATCAGGCCCAGCTCCGGGTGGTAGCCGCCGTAATAGACGAAGTCGACGCCGGCTTGCTTGAGCTTGGCGATGATCGCCGAGAAGTCTTTGTCGCCGGCGTTGACGCCTTCGAACACGGCAACCTTGGTGCCTTTCTTCTCGAGGGTCGATTTGACGGCGGTGGCGATGCCTTCACCGTATTGCTGTTTGTCGTGCAGCACGCCAACCACTTTCGGTTTGACGTGATCGGCGATGTAGTTACCGGCGGCAGGGCCCTGGGCGCTGTCCAGACCGATAGTACGGAAGATCATTTTGTAGCCACGGGCGGTGATGTCCGGGCTGGTGGCGGCCGGGGTGATCATGATCACGCCTTCGTCTTCGTAGATATCCGAAGCCGGCTGAGTGGAGCTGGAGCACAGGTGACCGACCACGAACTTGACGCCGTCGTTGACGACCTTGTTCGCTACCGCAACCGCTTGTTTCGGATCGCAGGCATCGTCGTATTCAACGGCTTGCAGTTGCTTGCCGTCGACGCCGCCCTTGGCGTTGATCTGCTCGATGGCCATTTTGGCGCCACTGAACTGCATGTCGCCGTACTGGGCTACTGGACCGGTCTTGGGACCTGCGATACCGATCTTGATGGTGTCAGCTGCGAACGAATGGCTGGCAACCCCGGCCAGAACCATAGCGGCAAACAGTTTGGAAATCTGCTTAGTAGCCTTAGTCATAGTGCTCCACTCTTACTGTTGTATTTTTTAGAGTTCTGGCGCCGCAGCAGCAGAACCGGGACAGATATCTTTGCGATACCCTCCGGAAATGCCCCCGGCAACTGTACCGGTACAGTGTAGAGCGCCGCTTGTTCAACTGGGAAGCAGGCGTCACGGGGCAAAACTTGGGGGTGTCGCATTTTTGAATGAAAAAGACAGAATCGCGGCGGGGCATTCGTAGGCATATAGCCTAAACAGCAGCATTCCCTGGCGTTCCTGCTCTTTTCGTTCGGTGCAGCCATTTGCAACCGGGTTTTTCTGACGGACCACCAACGTTTATGATTCGCGTCGATTTCTTTTCCGGACAGTTCCCATGAATCAAGAACCTAGCACCCTCTATGCCAAGCTGCTTGGTGAAACGGCATCTATTACCTGGAAGGAGCTGGAGCCGTTCTTCGCTAAGGGTGCCCTATTGTGGGTCGACCCTGACCTGGATTTGATCGCCGCTGCCGAGGCCGTGGCATCGGATGAAGGCGAGAAAGTCGCGGCCTGGCTGGCCGACGACAAGGTCGCCAAGCTGTCTGAAACGCGGGCGCTGGATATCTTCGAGCGTGATCCACAGTTGTGGGCGGTGGTGGTTTCGCCGTGGATTCTGATCCAGGAAAGGGCGGCGACTTGAGTGATTGCACCTTTTTGGTGCTTGCCTTGTCGCGCCGCAAGTGTGTAGCGGAGTAGCGTGATGGCACGTTGCCGTAGAGAAACACCACGCATCACGGTGACGTAAACGTAACGGGAACAGTTTATTGAGCGGCTTGAGGGCCGCTTAATTGTTTCTGAATGTTGGTTCAGCAAGATTTTCGGTGTTTGAAAGGGCCTCATCGCGAGCAGGCTCACTCCTACAGGGGAACGCATTCCAAAATGTAGGAGTGAGCCTGCTCGCGATAGAGGCGACTCGGTTTTGATCAGACCGAATAAGTCTTCCCGGTATGGTTATTCAGTGAAATAACCTTGGTCTTGCCAATCCGGTGACGGTAGATCTCACGCAGGTACTTGATCGACTTCTTCACGCAATCGCGGGACAAACGAATGTCGTTGATCGAGACAAACTTGTCTTTGTCGTTGATCAGCTCGCGGTATTTCTTCTCGTACATCGGTTTGATCGCGTACCAGTTGGTATCGAGGATCTTCGCCGGGTTCTCGAATTCGTTGAGCAATTCGTCGATGCGGTCTTCGTCAAAATCTTCTTGAACGATGAAGTCGAGAATCGAGTTGTCCAGTGTCTCGTCGAAGCGGTACGGATTCTTCGCGAAGCAGCGCTTGATGAACGCCACGATCAGGGTCAGGAAGTCGTCCGACAGGCACGGGCTCTTGGCAATCAGTGTGGTCAGCGACAGGTTGGCCGAAGCGCCGATCACCAGCGCGTAACGCTTGAGCGTGGTGTTGGGGAACAGGCTGTTGAGGTGGGTTTTCAGCCGGTTCAAGTCCATGTACGACAACTTGTAGTCTTTCGGCAGTGAGACGATCGAGACCACCGACGAGCAGTTCTTGAAGAAGTGCAGGTCGTGCAGGGCCGCCGCGTCGTAACCAGAATTCTTGTACTGCTCCAGCGAGGCGCGATAACGCTTGGATTCGATCGGCAACAAACTGATGCCTTCGATGGCTTGGGTAACCTTGTTGAAGTGCGGCAAGTCGATCGAGCGGAAGAACAGGTCATCGATGTTCAGACGCTGTGGCTCTTTATCGAAGACCTTGAACTTGTCGCTGCTCGGCGGCGGCGTTTCCGGCACCACCGATTCGGCGTAGGCAATCGCCACCGGGCCGGCCAGGCTCATGAACAAATCGTTGGCATCCAGGCGAATGGTCTCGCCGATGTCGATGCCGGCGCGGCGGAAGTAGTTCTGGTCGTAGTCGGTGGTAACGGCCTGCGCCGTGAGAATGTTGAAGATCTGCTGCGAGATATACTGGTTGGCGTGCTTCTCCATCGCATTGACATCAATGTTCTGGATGTTGCCGTCATCGCTTTCTTCGGCGTAACGCATGATGTCGTTGGAGATCAGCATCATCGCGTTCCACGGGCGGATACGGCCCATGACGCTGGCTTCGCTGCTGTCTTCGTTGGCGAAGTTGTAGGAGAAGTCCCATTCCTCCGAAAGGTATTTGCACAGCAAACGCCCGGCGTTGATGTGCAGCGCCTCGGACATTTCGCTGCGGTGATCGGAAATATTCGGCAGCACGCAGATGCCGCTGGTGAAGATCGGTTCGAACACAAACGAATGGCCGCTCTTGCCGTCGTGTTCATCCATCGGCTTGGTGTCGAACGTCTTGTTCATGTACGAGTGCTGCTGGGCCAGGCCGAACTCCGAGGCCATGCCCGAACCGGTACCGCCGCCGGCACTGAAAATCGAAAAGTACAGGCGTGACTGGTTGGCCTTGATGCCGCAGCTGTCGATCAGGTACGAGTGGATCATTTTCCAGTCGGGGCTGGAGAAACGCTGGGTGTCCTTGTTGAGGATGATCTTCGCCAGGTACTGGCCAAGGATCGGCGCGTTACCGGCGCCACCTGCGTGGACTTCGGACAAGTCCATGATTTTCATTTTGCTGTAGTCGCGCAGGAAGCCGCTTTTCTCGCCCTTGCGCGAGAAACGGATGCGTCCGGCGATGTCCTTGTCGAGGTCGCCGAGCATCACCAGCGGTTCGACCAGAAACACCGGTTTGGTTGATTTGCTGGTGCCGATGCGCAGGTTGTTCTTGATCCACTGCGCCGGGCTGTAGCCCTTGTCGGCCAGACGCCGATCCGCCGGGCGGTCTTCGTTGTTGAATTCGTTGAGGTAGAACTTGCGCGCGTTGTACACCAGCTCCGCAACATCCAGGGCGATGTTGGAGCCGCAGCGACCGAGACCGATCAGGCACACCGACGGGAATTCCTGATCGTTGTGCTGCTCGTTGTCGCCTTCCTGGTGAGGTGGGCGCGGGAACACCGAATCGCGCAGGCCGTCGAGGTTGTCGAGGATGCGGTCGGTGTTGGTTTCAGTGAAATACAGGTATTGCTGAGTCGACAGCGGGCGCGAGGGAACCGATGGCCTGGACGGTGAAGCGCTGTTGGCGGCAGGATTCAGCGTCAGATCGGATACCGCCGTGGCGGGCTTGTTGTTAGAAGTCATTGCGCCATGCACCTGGACTGGGTTGGTTCGCCGACCTGTGCCGGCGAACCTCACGGAATAGGATCTCGCGTCTTTTGCGCGAATTAGGCCCGAGCGCCAGGGGGTTGGCCTGGGGTGATCGCTGGGCGGAATCCTTTCCTGATCGTTGATGAATCGGCCATTATTCGGCGATCTTTAATGGAAAAGAGGCAAAATGATGTCAACGCTACCTTCGTTGGGATTTGCCGGAATCGGCCTGATGGGCTTGCCCATGTGTCGACGGTTGTTGGCCGCGGGTTACCCGCTGGCCGTGTGGAATCGCAACCCGGACAAATGCGCGCCACTGGTTGAAGCTGGCGCCCGTCAAGTCGCGAGCCCCGCTGAACTGTGCGAACACGCCGATATTGTCATGCTGTGTCTGGCCGACACGGCGGTGGTGCGGCAGGTGGTGTTTGGCGCTGGCGGTGTGGCTGAAGGGGCGAGAAAAGCTCAGTTACTGGTGGATTTTTCCAGCCTCGAACCGACCGCGACCCGCGAAATGGCCGCCGAGCTGGCCGAAAAAACCGGCATGCACTGGCTCGATTCGCCGGTGTCCGGCGGCGTGGTCGGTGCCGAAGCCGGCAGCCTGGCGATCATGGTCGGCGGTGCGGCGGAGCATCTTGAACGGGTGCGCCCGGTGTTGCTCACTCTCGGTCAGCGCGTCACGCACATGGGCGGCATTGGTGCCGGCCAGGTGACCAAGGCCTGCAACCAGATGATCGTCGCCTGCAATGCGCTGGTGATTGCCGAAGTGGTGGCGCTGGCTGAACAGGCAGGCGTCGATGCGCGCCTGATCGCCGAGGCGCTGGCCGGTGGCTTTGCCGATTCGAAACCCTTGCAGATCCTCGCCCCGCAAATGGCCGAGAGCCGTTTTGAGCCGATCAAGTGGCACGTGCGCACGCTGCTCAAGGATCTCGACACGGCGGTGAAATTCTCTCGCGAGCAAGGCTCGGCCACGCCGATCAGCGGATTGGCCGCACAACTGATGCGCCTGCATGGGGCGCAGGGTTTTTTGGCGAAGGATCCAGCGACATTGGTGCAAATGTACCGTGCGCCAGACTCAACGGATTGACCGCGTGTGAAGGCTTGCGCTGGTTGATTTCTTCCAGCACCGGGCGCAATTCATCCAGCGGCACCGGTCGGCTGAGCAGGTAGCCCTGAATGAAATCGCAGCCCGAGCGCTCGAGGAATTCGTATTGCTCCAGACTTTCCACGCCTTCGGTGACCACCTGCAAATGCAGGGTGTGGGCCATGACGATGATTGCCTGAACGATTTCCATGTCGGCGGTGGCGGTGGGAATGTCAAGGATGAAAGAGCGGTCAATCTTCAGCGTATTGAGCGGCAGGCGTTTAAGGTAGGCCAGCGACGAGTAACCGGTGCCGAAGTCATCAATCGACAGCGACACGCCGAGGGCGCGGATCTGGCGCAACAGCACCAGAGTATTGGCGATATTGCCCATCAGGGCGTTCTCGGTGACTTCCAGCTCCAGCCGCTCCGGCGCGACGCCGGCAGTGCGCAACGCGCTTTCGATTTCGTCGGCCAGTTCCTCGCGGGCCAGGTTCAGCGGTGAGCAGTTCCAGGCGATTTTCAGGTCTTCGCAGCCATGGCGCGACAGCTCGCCCAGATCCTTGCAGGCCCGGCGCAGCACCCAGTTGTCCAGTTCGGCGATCAGGCCGTTGTTTTCGGCAATGCCGATAAAACGGTCCGGGGTCAGCAAGCCGTGGGTCGGATGTTGCCAGCGGATCAACGCTTCAAGCTTGGTGACGCGGCCGGTTTTCAGCTCAAAGATCGGCTGGTAATACAGCATCAGCGCGTGCTCTTCACGCAAGGCGTTACGCAATTCCTCTTCCAGTTGCAGCTCGAAGCTGGCGCGGGTCTTGAGGCTGGGACTGAAAAAGTGCAAACCGTTGCGCCCGGCGCCCTTGGATTGGTACAGCGCGAGGTCGGCGTGCTTGAGCAACTCTTCGCAAGTGCTGCCATCGTGCGGAAACAGGCTGATGCCGATGCTCGTGGTCATCACCATCCGGCGCCCGGCCAGTTCAACGGGCTCTTTCATCTTGAGCATGATGCGCTGGGCCATGTTGCGCGCTTCTTCGCGGTCACGCAGGCTGATGAGGATGCAGAACTCGTCACCGCCGAACCTTGCGACCACGTCTTCATGGCTGCGCACCGAGCTTTTGATGTGGCTGGCGATGACTTTGAGCAGCGCATCACCGGCATCGTGGCCGAGGCTGTCGTTGATACGCTTGAAGTGGTCGATGTCGAGAAACATCACCGCCAGCATGCCGCCTTCGCTGGCTTTCTGGCTGAGCTTCTCGGCGAAGAGCTGATTGAAGCCACGGCGATTGATCAGGTTGGTCAGCGCGTCGTAGTTGGCCACTTGCTGCAACGACATGCGCGCTTGATCGAGCTGGCTGAGCAGGGCGTTGACCCGGCGCAGGTCGTGTTCCTTGTTCTGCAGTTTCTTGTCGGCCATGGCGGCGCTGATGGCGCTGCCCAGAATCAGCAAGATGATCAACGCGACCGTCAGGCCCAGTTGCAGATGGCTGGTTTCGATGGCCATGGTCGGCGCGGCGCCGTCGGGCAGCACCAGTTGCAAGGCGGCCATGCCGGTGAAGTGCATGCTGATAATACCGGCGCCGAGCATCAGCGCGGCGACGTATTTGAGCACCTGATGCGCCACGCCACTGCCTTCACGCAGGTAGCCGGCCACCCACAACGCCGCAAAACTGGCGCCGACGGCGATCAAGATCGACAGTCCGAACAGACTCGGTTGGTAATACGCCGTGGCGCTCGATTGCATGGCGGCCATGCCGACGTAATGCATGCTGGCGATCCCCAGGCCGATGACCACGGCAGTCCTCAGGCAACGCGCCAGACTCGGCTGCGCCACGCTCAGGGTGTGCATGGCCAGCGCCGAGGCGAGCAGGGCGATCAGCAGGGAAAACAGGGTGGTCGGCAGGTGGTAGTGGATCTCGATAGGGGCCTGAAACGCCAGCATGCCAATGAAATGCATGGCCCAGATCCCGCCGGCCAGGCAGGCGCCGCCGATCCAGCGCCAGACGCGTCGCGCGCCCGGGTTTTCGGCATGGCCGACCCGTTCGGCCATGTCCAGCGTGGCAAAACTGGCCGCGCACGCGACCAGATACGCCACCAGCACCAGCACGGGATCGTGGGTGCAATTGAGTATGACCTGTCCGCTCTCCGGCAGCTCGGTAACAAACTGCAAACCAAGCCACTCCATAGCGTGCCCCGTCTCGGATTCATCGGGCCGGTGCGTTCGTCAACGCCGGCGAATGCCTGGAGTATAGAGGCCGTTTCTGGGGCGCAAGGCGTAGTGGCACATTGGCGCGAATGATTTTGACATTAGCCTCATAGCGATTGGCGCTAAGGGTCAGGCAATGCGTTCCAGAGGCAGGTCATTCCAGTGCGGCGGCAAGGGTGGCAGGCCGTGGGCGGCGCGGGCTTTGTCGCAGTCGCTGTTGTGTTCGCCGTTTTCCCATGAGGCCTCGAACTCGCGGCAGGGGCTGGAGCGCTGTTCATAGATCGTGCATTGCACGGCGCTACCGACCTCGCCCGCCAGCGATATGCAGCGCGTCGGCTTGCGGTCAGTGCCGATCATCGCTACCCGGCTCGGCGTGACTTGGGTCACCAGTTCATCGGGAACCGTACCGCCTGAGGATGAACACTCACCCCAGAAAAAAGACACGCGAAAATGGGAACAGCAGGCACCGCAATTCAGACACGGACTGGCTTCGGACATGGGCGGGGGTATCAAAGGGATTGATCGGAAGATCCGGACGGATCCGGCGGCCATTCTAGGCTTTGCCATGGCGTTGGGAAGGGGGGCGCGAAACTATTTTTTTGTGCCAGGGTTTTGCCGCAAAGCCCCCGGTTTTCGGGGGATTGCAGACTTATCAAGGGCTTACGTTTCGTTACAGTGCGATGGGCCGATATCAGGCTGACGAATGATGACAGACAGCCCTCGCGCGGCTGACTAGATTGCAGGTTCCGGGCTCGGATGCGTTGGCAGTGAAGCCCCATAACAATAAAGAGACGGACCCATGCAGAACTCGACCCAAGCGGCGAATGCCTGGCGCATTCTGTTCCTGCTGTTCCTCGCCAACCTGTTCAATTTCTTCGACCGCACGATCCCTGCGATCATCATCGAACCGATCCGCATGGAATGGCACCTCAGCGACTTTCAGTTGGGCATCATCGGTACCGCGTTCACCGTCGTTTACGCCATCGCCGGCCTGCCGCTGGGGCGCATGGCCGACACCGGTTCGCGCAGCAAGCTGATGGGTTGGGGCCTGGCGACTTGGAGTGCGCTGACCGCCGTCAACGGTCTGGTCGGCAGTTTCTGGAGCTTTTTGATCGTGCGCATGGGCATCGGCATTGGCGAGGCGAGTTATGCGCCGGCGGCCAACTCACTGATCGGCGACTTGTTTCCAGCGCACCGTCGGGCGCGGGCCATGGGCATTTTCATGCTTGGCCTGCCGCTGGGTCTGCTGCTGGCGTTCTTCACCATCGGTGCGATGGTCAAGGCGTTCGACAGCTGGCGGGCGCCGTTTTTCATTGCTGCGGTGCCGGGGCTGGTCCTCGCCATTTTCATGTTTTTCATCAAAGAGCCAAAGCGCGGCGCGGCGGAAGCCGTGCAGGTCTCGCAAGAGAAGGTCGACAGGCCGATTCGCCGGGTACTCGCCGTGCCGACTTTTCTGTGGCTGGTGATGGCCGGGCTGTGTTTCAACTTCGCCACCTACGCCTGCAACTCGTTTCTGGTGCCGATGCTGCAACGTTACTTCCTGATGCCTTTGCAGGATGCGGCCGTGGCGACCGGGGTTATCGTCGGCGTGACCGGGCTGGTCGGGCTGACCCTCGGCGGCTGGATCGCTGACAAGATTCACCAGCGTTTCGCCAGTGGCCGGCTGTTGTTTGCCGCGTTCAGCCTGATTATCTCGACGCTTTGCACGGCGTGGGCGTTGCATGCCGGGCGCATTGAGATCGGCGTGTTCGTCGCGGTGTTCAGCGTTGGCTGGCTGTTCGCGTACAACTTCTACACCTGCGTGTACACGGCGATCCAGGACGTGGTCGAGCCGCGTTTGCGTGCCACGGCGATGGCGTTGTTCTTCGCCGGGCTGTATCTGCTCGGCGGTGGTTTGGGGCCGGTGGTGGTCGGTGGGTTGTCGGATCACTTCGCCCACACGGCGATGTTGTCGGCGGGGGCTGAGCAGATGACCGAGGCGTTCAAGGCCGTGGGTCTGCATGACGCGATGTACCTGATTCCGGTGGCGCTGTTTTTGACCATGGTCTTTCTGTTTCTGGCGTCGCGGTGTTTTGTTCGCGATGCGCAGCGGATGAGGGACGGGTTGGTGGCGGTGGTTGAGCCAGAGGTTTCGGCGGCGACTGCTTAACGGCTATCGCGAGCAGGCTCACTCCTACAGGGGGAACGCTTTCCAACTGTAGGAGTGAGCCTGCTCGCGATAGGGTTATCAGCATCAGCTGATAAATAACTGACTTACAAAAAGGCCCGCATCGCTGCGGGCCTCCTTGTTTTTCAATAGTGGGGCGGGGCGATCAACCCGCCACCAACACCCGAATCGCTTCCAGGCGCAAAGCCGCTTTATCCAGCATCGCCAGACCCTGTTCACGCTGTGTACGCAGCGCTTCCAGTTCGCTGTCACGTACGCTCGGGTTGACCGCTTGCAACGCGGTCAGGCGCGCCAGTTCTTCGTCGGTGTCGGCAGCCAGACGACGGCGCGCTTCGGCCACGCGCTCGGCGTGACGCGGGGCGATCTTGTCTTCACCGGCGTTGATCCGTGGCGTCAGTTGATCGCGCTGGGCCTGGATGAACTTGTTGGCGCTGGCACGCGGCACGCTTTCGAGTTGATCGTTCAGGGTCTCAAACGACACCCGTGGCGACAGGTCATTGCCATTGGCATCGAGCAGGCAGCGCAGCGCCGCCGGTGGCAAGTAGCGGCCCAGTTGCAGCGAGCGCGGCGCGACCACTTCACTGACGTAAAGCAGTTCCAGCAACACGGTGCCTGGTTTCAGCGCCTTGTTCTTGATCAGCGCGACGGCGGTGTTGCCCATCGAGCCGGACAGCACCAGGTCCATGCCGCCCTGTACCATCGGGTGTTCCCAGGTGATGAACTGCATATCTTCGCGCGACAGCGCCTGGTTACGGTCGTAGGTGATGGTCACGCCTTCGTCGTCGCCCAGCGGGAAACTGGCGTCGAGCATCTTCTCGCTCGGCTTGAGGATCAGGGCGTTTTCCGAATGGTCTTCGCTGTCGATGCCAAACGCGTCGAACAGCGTTTCCATATAGATCGGCAGGGCGAACTGGTCGTCCTGCTCGAGGATCGCCTCGACCAGCGCTTCACCTTCGCCAGCGCCGCCGGAATTGAGCTCCAGCAAACGGTCACGACCGGTGTGCAGCTCGGCTTCGAGGCGTTCACGCTCGGCGCGCGCTTCGTCGATCAGCGCTTGCCACTCGCCGTCGTCGGCTTCTTCGAGCAGCGGCAGCAGGCGCGGGCCGAACTGATGCTGCAAGGCGTTGCCGGTCGGGCAGGTGTTGAGGAACGCATTCAGCGCTTCGTGATACCACTGGAACAGGCGCGCTTGCGGGCTGGTTTCCAGGTACGGCACATGCAGCTCGATGATGTGCTTCTGGCCAATCCGGTCGAGACGACCGATACGCTGCTCGAGCAGGTCCGGGTGCGACGGCAGATCGAACAGCACCAGATGGTGAGCGAACTGGAAGTTGCGACCTTCACTGCCGATTTCCGAGCAGATCAGCACCTGCGCGCCAAACTCTTCGTCGGCGAAGTAGGCGGCGGCGCGGTCACGCTCGAGGATGTTCATGCCTTCGTGGAACACCGTGGCCGGGATGCCGGAACGCACGCGCAGGGCGTCTTCCAGGTCCATTGCGGTTTCGGCATGGGCGCAGATCACCAGCACTTTGGTGCGCTTGAGCATTTTCAGCTGATCGATCAGCCACTCGACGCGCGGGTCGAATTTCCACCAGCGCTCTTCTTCGCTGGCGTCCGGCTGGGCCTGGAAGCTGACTTCCGGGTACAGCTCGGCGTGTTCGCCCAGCGGCAGTTCGAGGTATTCGGCCGGGCACGGCAGCGGATACGGGTGCAGCTTGCGCTCCGGGAAACCCTGCACGGCGGCGCGGGTGTTACGGAACAGCACGCGGCCGGTGCCATGGCGGTCGAGCAGTTCACGCACCAGGCGTGCGCTGGCTTGCGTGTCGCCATCGTTGACGGCGGTCAGCAGGGCTTCGCCTTCGTTGCCGAGGAAACCGTGAATGGTCTTGTGTGCTTCAGCCGAGAGACGGCCCTTGTCGAGCAGCTCCTGAACGGCCTCGGCCACCGGGCGATAGTTGTCGCTCTCGGCGCGGAAGGCGGCCAGGTCATGGAAACGGTTCGGGTCGAGCAGGCGCAGACGGGCGAAGTGGCTGTCTTGGCCGAGTTGCTCCGGGGTAGCGGTGAGCAGCAGCACGCCCGGGATCACTTCAGCCAGTTGTTCGACCAGCGAATATTCCGCGCTGGCTTTCTCTTCGTGCCAGACCAGGTGGTGCGCTTCGTCGACCACCAGCAGATCCCAGCCGGCGGCGAACAGCGCGTCCTGGGCCTTCTCATCGTCGACCAGCCATTCCAGCGCGACCAGCGCCAGTTGCGTGTCTTCGAACGGGTTGGTGGCATCGCTTTCGATGAAACGTTCTTCGTCGAACAGCGCGACTTGCAGATTGAAGCGGCGGCGCATTTCTACCAGCCACTGATGCTGGAGGTTTTCCGGCACCAGGATCAGCACGCGGTTGGCGCGGCCCGAAAGCAGTTGGCGATGGATCACCAGACCGGCTTCGATGGTTTTCCCCAGGCCTACTTCGTCCGCCAGCAGTACCCGCGGCGCAATGCGGTCGGCGACTTCGCGGGCAATGTGCAACTGGTGCGCAATCGGTTGCGCACGCACGCCGCCCAGGCCCCACAGCGAGGACTGCAACTGGCGGCTGGTGTGTTCAAGGGTGTTGTAGCGCAGGGAGAACCACGGCAGCGGGTCGATCTGTCCGGCGAACAGACGGTCGCTGGCCAGACGGAACTGAATGAAGTTCGACAGCTGGGTTTCCGGCAGGGTAACGGCTTCGTTCTGGGCGTTGAGGCCGTGATAAACCATCAGTCCGTCGACATCGTCGACTTGCTGCACGGTCATCTTCCAGCCTTCGAAATGAGTAATGCTGTCGCCGGGCGAGAACCGCACGCGGGTCAGGGGCGCATTCCGTAGCGCGTACTGGCGGGTTTCGCCAGTGGCCGGGTAAAGCACGGTCAACAAGCGGCCGTCCTGTGCCAGAACGGTGCCTAAACCAAGCTCTGCTTCGCTGTCACTGATCCAGCGTTGCCCCGGTTGATACTGCTGCGCCATGCTGCCTGACTCCCACCTTGAAAAAGCGGGCTATCTTAACGGAATGCGACCCTGAGGCCAAAGAAATACTGGGGTAGGAGCTGCCGCAGGCTGCGATCTTTTGATCTGTGGGAACACTTGGGTTTTGCGTTGTCCCATAAGAGATCGCAGCCTTCGGCAGCGCCTGCAGGTGCCAAGTGCATCACAAGTTTGCGACGGGCGGCTCAAGGCGCCCTCGTCACAGCCGATAGCCTGCACACAGGAGACCCTTTATATGTTGCCACCGATGCTGCCCTTGAGCGCTGTGCCGATCACCTCCCAGCAGGATCCGATCCGCCAGCGGCCGGATATTCCGCCAGTGGTGCCGGTGCAGGAAAGCTCCAACGAAAGCACTATCGATCTGCAAAAGCGCGATCCCGAAGAGGATGGACTGTTGCTGCGCGAGGAACAGCGCCGCCAGCAGGAGCGTGATCGCCGTCGTCGTGAGGCGGATGAAGACCCCGAAGAACATCTGGCCGTGCCCGGTACCGAGTTGAACGCTGACAACACCGTGCCGGTGGTGCCGCTGATGGAAGATCAGCCACGTCAGGGGTTGTGGGTCGATATCGAGATTTGACGGTCTGCCACGGGTGGCTGGTCAGCGCGGGCGTCAGGCGGCATGATTGGCGCAGTGCTGCCGGGTGACCGGCAGTTGTGATCTCTTTTGCGATGTGCCGGATGCCATGAGCCTAGACGACAAACTGATTGATCTGAGCACCGAACGCGCCAAGCGGGTGCACGACCTCAACGAGAAGCGGCTGAACGAAGTGCGCAAGGCCTTCGAGCAGGCGATGCCGTTGGGAAAAGCCAGGAAAAAGTCGAAGAACAAGCCGAAAAAGCGCTGATCTGCCCCTGCATCCATTGATGCAGGTCAGTTATTTCCCCTCCTTAGTTTCCCTTCGTTGCGGATATTGATCCCGGTCAATGTGTGCGCCTGTGTGTTTGCTAACTTGCCCCCATCGCAGCAAAGCAGGGGCCAGGAGGCCAGTCATGTTTTTCGATAACGTGGTGTTTGCCGGGGTTTTGACTGTAGGCCTCATGGTTCTGTTTTTTGCAGGGTTTGGATTTTTTATCTGGAAGGATGCGCATAAGCGGCGCAAGTGATTGCTTCTGGATTGATGAGCACGCAAGGCATTTTGGGGCGACTTCGGTTGCCCCTTTTTTTTTGGGGCCGTGGCGGCCTTTGGGCCGGCCAAGGCTCTTGGGGTTTTGGGTGAATATCCGTTTTTTGCGGTGCTGCGGCTGGCGGTTTCGCCCTTACGGCGAGTCACCTTTTTCAAACGCCAAAAAGGTAACCGAAAAGGCTTTGCTCCTGCGTTCGGCCCTCGCAGGCTCGGGTTCCTTCGCTGCGGGATCGATCCGGGCGCAGCGTCTCCGGTTTGCTTCGCTGCACCTCCTCTCGCTGTGTTTGGCTTCGCCAAACGGTCGCTGCGCTCCCACGCCCGGATCAATCCCTCCGCTCAGCCTTCCGAAGTCGCCCGTGGATCAAAAGCACTCGAGCTAACGCTCATTGTTGAGTGGGGCGGCTTTGCCGCGGGCAGCTGCGCTGCTTTGTTTTTCTGCGGGAGCGAGCCTGCTCGCGAAGGCGGCCTGACAGCCGACCTGTTTCTCACTGGTGTATGCATTCCAACTGTAGGAGCGAGCTTGCTCGCGATGGCGTCCTTCCGGCCGACCAATTTCTATCAAATTCACGCGATCCAACTGTAGGAGCTGCCGAAGGCTGCGATCTTTTGATCTGGCTTCTGCTTCTGCTTTTGCTCTGGCTTTTGACCTTTAGCCCCATCGGCAGGCTTCGTTACGGGATCGATCCGGGCGTGGGAGCGCAGCGACCGTACGACGCAGTCGTACACAGCGGGAGGAGGTGCAGCGAAGCAAACCGGAGACGCTGCGCCCGGATCGATCCCGTAACGAAGGAACCCCGAGCCCCAGCGAGCGGGCCGTACGCCGGGGCAAAGCCTTTTGGGTTACCTTTTCGGCGTTTGGAAAAGGTGACTCGCTGTAAGAGCGAAACCATAAGAAGCCGTTACCGCAGCAACGGATATACACACAACCTCAATACCAAAAAAAAGGCGCGATCCCAAGAATCGCGCCTCCTTCAACAACAGCAATCGATCAACTACCCAAAGCCTTCGAAGCCAGCCAGAACAACCCAGCCGACAGCGCCACAGTCGCCGGCAGGGTCAACACCCAAGCCAGCAGAATAGTCTTCACCGTACCACCTTGCAGGCCGCTCTTATTGGCAACCATGGTCCCGGCCACACCCGAAGACAACACGTGAGTGGTCGAAACCGGCAGGCTGAAAATGTTGGCCATGCCAATCAAACTGGCGGTGGTGATCTGCGCCGACATGCCCTGCGAATAGGTCATGCCCTGCTTGCCGATCTTCTCGCCGATCGTCAGCACCACGCGCTTCCAGCCAACCATGGTGCCCAGGCCCAGTGCCAGGGCGACCGCCAGAATCACCCAGAACGGTGCGTATTCGGTGGTGGTGGTCAGGTCTTTGCGCAGCTTGTCCAGATCAGCCTTTTCACGGGCTTCCAGGCCAGGCAATTTGCCGACTTTCTTCGCCGTGTCGTCCAGGCAGAGCAGGTAGCGACGCACTTCGATGCGGCTTTCCGACGACAGCGAATGGTAGTCCGCTACGCCTTTAAGGGTGTGCAGCAGGGCGGAAATGGTCGGTTCGGTCTGCTGCGGATTGCAGCGGAATTTCTCCGGCAGGTCGCCTTCCACGCTCTTGCCCAGGGCCAGGAACTCACCCAGCGAATCGGCGTTGCGCTGGTAGAACTGGCTCAGGTGCAGGGTCGCATCGCGGGTGCGTTCGATCTGGTAGGTGGTGCTGTTCAGGTCGAGTACGAACTGTGCCGGGACGATACCGATCAGCACCAGCATGATCAGGCCGATGCCTTTCTGGCCGTCGTTGGAACCGTGCACGAAGCTCACGGCCATGGCCGAGATCACCAGGACCAGACGGTTCCAGAACGGCGGGTGCTTTTTGTCGTCGATCTTGCGGCGCTGTTCCGGCGTCTTGTGCATCTTCGACAGCGGGCGCCACCATTTCAGGCCGATCAGCACCAGCGCGGCGATCAAGAAGCCGGCCATTGGCGAGAACACCAGCGAGGCGCCGATATCCATTGCCTTGCGCCAGTTCACACCGTCGGCCAGCGGGATGTCGTTGATCAGGGCGTTGGCCAGGCCGACACCGAGGATCGAGCCGATCAGTGTGTGCGAGCTGGAAGCCGGAATACCGAAGTACCAGGTGCCCAGGTTCCAGGCGATTGCCGCGGCGAGCAACGAGAACACCATCGCCAGGCCATGGCCGGTGTTCACATTGATCAGCAGCTCAACCGGCAGCAGGTGGACGATGGCATACGCCACGCCCACGCCGCCCAGCAGGACGCCGAGGAAATTGAACACACCGGAAAAGAACACCGCCAGGTGCGGCGGCATGGCTTTGGTGTAGATAACAGTGGCTACCGCGTTAGCGGTGTCATGAAATCCATTGATGAACTCGAAGGCGAGGACAAACGTCAGGGCGAGCAAGAGGCTCACAAGCACCCAAGCATCCAGTCCGCTGAATAAATCGATCATGAAGGTTTTCTGACCCGGTCGTAAGGGGGCGCGATTATGCCAGAAAAGAGTGGAAATCGATGCCCTGTCTGCTCATCGGTCACACTCTTCTTCAATTTAATTTGTTGCAGGGCGTTAAAGCCAAGGGCGCTGCATGGTTTTATAACTAATTGATAGCAAAGAAAAAAAATGTTTTTTATGAGGTTTTTTCAGGTGCGCTGACGCCTCAAACGCTTGTCTGAAATATCTCTGAAACCTGTAGGACGGTCGCTTTCAGTCTGCGCTGTGCAGAGATTGCCGCTGCCCGCGGGTAGCGGGCGCGCAAGGCATCGTCGTTGCACCGCGCTTGTAGCGGGTGTGGACGCCAACCTTCGAAAGATGCAAAAAGCCTGCTTCAAGGCTCTTCGGCTTTGAGTTCCTTTTCGATCTTTTCGATTTCCTGCTTGAAGACCTGATCCTGAACGGTGGGGCGTTTACGCCAGGCCTTGCGTTCCGGTTCGGGCTGAGCGGCGTAGGTGGTGACTTCCCCGCCGTAAACTTCCTTGTAACGTTGTTCCTGGCGCTCAAGTTCCGCGCGCAGTTCGTCTTTCGTCACAGTGCTACCTGTATGAGTTGGGATAAATGTCCGGTGATACGCGCTGCAACGAATTGATTGAGCGGCCTCGACGAACTCCCGACACCTGAACAGGCATTGGGGCAATCGGCGGGGCGATCAAGACTTCCGTGTTACAGGCGGCTACGACACCAGATTAAAACTGACGCAGCATCAGCTTCCTGTTTCGGCGCGCGTTGGCGTTGTGATGATCAAGAGTGCCAGGCGCTGGCCGGGGCCGACGGCGATTGAGATCGCCGCAGCGGGTGGCAACCGCACAGTAAGGCGAGGTTGCACTGAGGTGCATTATAGCGGTCGATTCAGGAATGACTATCTTTGCCAAGTTAAAAACGGTTCTGGATGTGTGATTGTTTTGTTACTCGCAAGTTTTACGGCGAGTTGAAACGCTAACAAACTGTTAGAGGACAGCGATCAGTTTTTGGCGCCATTTAGTCGAGTAACTAAGTCCAGCATCTGTTTTCTCATTGAAGTTACACAAGCGTCCTGATCGGCGTGGCTTGGGCCCGCTACGGGCGATTGCGATTATCGGTCGGCGGTTCGATAATCGCCCAATGTTGGCGGCTCAAGGCTTGCGCATCGGTCTGTGAGCCGTTTGTATGGCCATTGATCCGCGCCGGGTATAGGGACACGAAATGAACGATCAAATGCGCAACTCCTTCACCTCCGTGGCGCCGCCGATTGTGGCCTCGCCAGCCAAACGCATTCAGGCCCTGACCGGCGATCCTGATTTCATGACGTCGCTGGCACGGGGACTTGCGGTTGTTCAGGCGTTTCAGGAGCGCAAGCGTCACTTGACCATCGCGCAGATCAGCCATCGCACGGAAATTCCCCGCGCCGCCGTGCGCCGTTGCCTGCACACGCTGATCAAGCTCGGTTACGCCACCACCGACGGTCGCACCTATTCATTGCTGCCCAAGGTGCTGACCCTCGGCCACGCATATCTGTCGTCGACGCCGCTGGCGGTGTCCGCCCAGCCCTACCTCGACCGCATGAGCGAGCAACTGCACGAAGCCTGCAACATGGCCACGCTTGAGGGCGACGACATTCTCTATATCGCCCGTTCGGCGACCACCCAGCGTCTGATTTCGGTGGACCTGTCGGTGGGCGGACGCCTGCCGGCCTATTGCACGTCGATGGGGCGGATCCTGCTGGCGGCGCTGGACGATACTTCGCTCGGTGAATACCTTGAGCACGCTGAACTCGTCGCCAAGACCAGCCGCACGATTCATACCCCCGATGCCTTGCTCGAATGCCTGCAGCAAGTGCGGCAGCAAGGCTGGTGCATCGTCGATCAGGAGCTGGAACAGGGCCTGCGCTCGATTGCCGTGCCCGTCTACGATGCCTCGGGGCAAGTGGTCGCGGCGCTCAACGTCAGTACCCATGCCGGCCGGGTCAGTCGTACCGAACTGGAGCAGCGTTTTCTGCCGGGCCTGTTGAGCGCCAGTCGCGACCTCAGCGCGCAGTTGTTTGCCTGAAGCTGTTCGATAAACGCACAGTGTTGCGTTTATCGAATTGACGCTAAAACCCTCGGATCATTAATGTCGCGGCAGCGTCATCCGGCGTTGACCGCCCGTGTCAGCCCGGACTGCCGACCCCGATAATAATGACAAGAGGCACCCCCATGCGCATTTCCCCCGACTGTCTCCGCTCTGCGCCCTGTTGCCGGCTACAGCGCAACGTCTGACCGCAACCTTCTATTCTTGTGACCGTGCCGGGCTTCGGCCGGCCGCCGTTCGACTGCGTTTTTGCGTGGAATAAAAATAATGAACCAGCCTCAGTCCGCTGTGGGTAACTGCCTCGATGTGCAGACCTTTATCAACGCCCAACCGATCTCGCGCTATCAGTGGCGGGTGGTGATCCTGTGTTTTCTGATTGTGTTTCTCGATGGACTCGATACCGCGGCGATGGGCTTTATTGCCCCGGCGCTGTCGCAGGACTGGGGCATCGACCGTGCCAGCCTGGGACCGGTGATGAGTGCCGCGCTGATCGGCATGGTCTTCGGTGCTCTCGGTTCCGGCCCGCTGGCTGACCGCTTCGGACGCAAAGTGGTGCTCGTCGGCGCGGTGGTGCTGTTCGGCGCCTTCAGCCTGGCGTCGGCGTACAGCACCAACGTCGAACAATTACTGGTGCTGCGCTTTCTGACCGGCCTTGGCCTTGGAGCGGGGATGCCCAACGCAACAACGCTGTTGTCGGAATACACCCCGGAGCGCAAGAAATCCCTGCTGGTGACCAGCATGTTCTGCGGCTTCAACCTGGGCATGGCCGGCGGCGGGTTCATCTCGGCGAAGCTGATTCCAGCGTTCGGCTGGCACAGCCTGTTACTGATCGGCGGGGTGCTACCACTGATGCTCGCAGTGGTGCTGCTGTTCTGGCTGCCGGAGTCGGCGCGCTATCTGGTCGTGCGCAACCGCGGCACCGACAAAGTGCGCAAGACCCTGGCGCCCATTGATCCGCTTGTGGTCGCCCAAGCCTCCAGTTTCAGCGTGCCGGAACAGCAGACCGTAAAGGCGCGCAACGTCTTCGCGGTGATCTTCTCCGGCACTTACAGCGCCGGCACCCTGCTGTTGTGGCTGACCTATTTCATGGGCCTGGTGATCGTGTACCTGCTGACCAGTTGGCTGCCTACGCTGATGCGCGACAGTGGCGCCAGCATGGAACAGTCCGCGTTCATCGGAGCGCTGTTTCAGTTCGGCGGTGTATTGAGCGCGGTCGCGGTGGGCTGGGCAATGGATCGCTTCAATCCGCACAAGGTCATCGGCATTTTCTACCTGCTGGCCGGGGTGTTTGCCTACGCCGTGGGGCAGAGCCTGGGCAACATCACGCTGTTGGCGACCCTGGTGCTGGTGGCGGGCATGTGCGTCAACGGTGCGCAATCGGCGATGCCGTCGCTGGCGGCGCGGTTTTATCCGACCCAGGGGCGGGCGACGGGGGTGTCGTGGATGCTTGGGATAGGCCGCTTCGGCGCGATTCTCGGGGCGTGGATGGGCGCGACCCTGCTGGGTCTGGGCTGGAATTTCGAGCAGGTGCTGACGGCTTTGGTGATCCCGGCCGGTTTGGCGACGGCGGCGGTGTTGGTCAAGGGCATGGTCAGTCATGCGGATGCCACCTGAGTTCCATGCGCAGGATGTTCAGTGAATGTTCTGGCCCCTTCGCGAGCAAGCCCGCTCCCACAATTGGAATGCATTCCAATTGTGGGAGCGGGCTTGCTCGCGAAGCTTTTGATCCTGATTGTTAGGGGAACAACAATCCGTTCGATAAACGAACACTCAGTCGATTATCGGATTGTTTGGCCAATTTCCCGCGCTTAATCTTCAGTGACTCCGGCGCTGAACCTCGCGCCTTTTTATCACTGGCGATTCAATACCAAAACGGGAGCCCGCTCCATGGCTGAGATCCTTTCGCTGCACGACGCAGTGAAGCAATTCGTCAACGACGGCGACACCGTCGCCCTCGAAGGCTTCACTCACCTGATCCCTACGGCAGCGGGTCATGAAATCATTCGTCAAGGCAAGAAAGATCTGACCCTGGTGCGGATGACGCCTGACCTGATTTACGACCAACTGATCGGCGCCGGGTGCGCGCGCAAGTTGATTTTCTCCTGGGGCGGCAACCCCGGCGTGGGTTCGCTGCACCGTCTGCGCGACGCGGTCGAGAAGCAATGGCCGCAGCCGCTGGAAATCGAAGAACACAGCCACGCCGACCTCGCCAACGCCTACGTCGCCGGCGCTTCCGGTCTGCCGTTCGCGGTACTGCGTGCTTATGCCGGCTCTGATCTGCCGAAGGTCAATCCGTTGATCAAAACCGTGACCTGCCCGTTCACCGGCGAAGTGCTGGCGGCGGTGCCTTCGGTGCGCCCGGACGTCACGGTGATTCACGCGCAGAAAGCCGACCGCAAGGGCAACGTGCTGCTCTGGGGCATTCTCGGCGTGCAGAAAGAAGCCGCGCTGGCGGCCAAGCGCTGCATCGTCACGGTTGAGGAAATCGTCGACGACCTCAACGCACCGATGAACGCATGTGTACTGCCGACCTGGGCGCTGAGCGCAGTTTGCCACGTGCCGGGCGGCGCGCATCCGTCCTACGCCCACGGTTACACCGAGCGTGACAATCGGTTTTATCAGGCGTGGGACCCGATCGCTCGCGACCGTGAGACGTTTACTGCGTGGATCAACGAATACATCCATGGCTGCGCTGACTTCAGCGAGTTCCAGGCCAAGTTGGCCGCTGCCTCGGAGGCCAAGTAATGACTTACACCACCAACGAAATGATGACCGTCGCTGCGGCCCGCCGCCTGAAAAACGGCTCGGTGTGCTTCGTCGGCATCGGCCTGCCCTCGAAAGCTGCCAACCTTGCGCGACTGACCTCGTCGCCGGACGTGGTGTTGATCTACGAATCCGGCCCGATTGGCGCCAAGCCGAGCGTACTGCCGCTGTCCATCGGTGACGGCGAGCTGGCCGAGACCGCCGACACCGTGGTGCCGACCGGTGAGATTTTTCGCTACTGGCTGCAGGGCGGGCGCATCGACGTCGGTTTTCTCGGCGCCGCGCAGGTTGACCGTTTTGGCAACATCAACACCACCGTGGTCGGCGACTATCACGCGCCGAAAGTACGCCTGCCGGGTGCCGGTGGCGCGCCGGAGATTGCCGGTTCGGCGAAAAGCGTGTTGATCATCCTCAAACAGTCGGCGCGTTCGTTTGTCGACAAACTCGATTTCATCACCTCGGTCGGTCATGGCGAGGGCGGCGATTCGCGCAAGCGTCTGGGCCTGCCGGGCGCCGGTCCGGTGGGGATCATCACTGACCTGTGCATCATGGAGCCGGAGGAGGGCACTCACGAATTTGTCGTCACTGCGTTGCATCCGGGCGTGACCCGTGAGCAAGTGGTGGCCGCCACCGGTTGGGCGATTCGCTTTGCCGACACGGTTGAAACCACCGCTGAGCCGACCGAAGTCGAGCTGACAGCGCTGCGTGATCTTGAAGCGCGTACCGCTGCCGCCCACGGTCAGGCACCGGGAGAAGCATGATGCGTGACGTCTATATCTGCGACGCGATTCGCACCCCCATCGGCCGTTTCGGCGGCGGACTGTCCGCCGTGCGCGCCGATGACCTGGCCGCCGTGCCGATCAAGGCCCTGATGGAACGTAATCCATCGGTGGACTGGACGGCCATCGACGAAGTCTTTCTTGGCTGCGCCAATCAGGCCGGTGAAGATAACCGCAACGTTGCGCGAATGGCGCTGTTGCTCGCCGGCCTGCCTGCCAGTGTGCCGGGTGTGACCCTCAATCGCCTCTGCGCTTCGGGCATGGATGCGATCGGCACGGCGTTTCGCGCCATCGCCAGCGGCGAGATGGAGCTGGCGATTGCCGGCGGCGTCGAGTCGATGTCCCGCGCGCCGTTCGTGATGGGCAAGGCCGACGCGGCGTTTTCGCGCAACATGAAACTGGAAGACACCACCATCGGCTGGCGTTTCATCAATCCGGTGATGAAGGCGCAGTACGGCGTCGATGCCATGCCGCAAACCGCTGACAACGTCGCCGACGACTACCAGGTATCGCGCGAGGATCAGGACGCCTTTGCCCTGCGCAGTCAGCAGCGTACCGCCGCCGCCCAGGCCGCTGGCTACTTCGCTGAAGAAATCGTTGAAGTGCGCATCGCGCATAAGAAAGGCGAAACCGTGGTCAGCCAGGACGAACATCCGCGCGCTGACACCACCCTTGAAGCGCTGAGCAAACTGAAACCGGTCAACGGCGCCGACAAAACCGTCACCGCCGGGAATGCCTCGGGTGTTAACGATGGCGCCGCGGCACTGATTCTCGCCTCAGCCGAAGCAGTAAAAAAACACGGCCTGACCGCCCGTGCCAAAGTGCTCGGCATGGCCAGCGCCGGTGTGGCGCCGCGGGTGATGGGCATCGGCCCGGTGCCGGCGGTGCGCAAGTTGACCGAACGCCTTGGCGTGGCGGTCAGCGATTTCGACGTGATCGAACTCAACGAGGCGTTTGCCAGCCAGGGTCTGGCGGTGTTGCGCGAGTTGGGTCTGGCCGACGATGCGCCACAGGTCAACCCGAACGGTGGCGCGATTGCCTTGGGCCACCCGCTGGGCATGAGCGGAGCGCGGCTGGTGCTGACAGCCCTGCATCATCTGGAAAAAACCGGTGGCAAGAAAGGTCTGGCGACCATGTGCGTCGGTGTCGGCCAAGGTCTGGCCCTGGCCATCGAACGCGTCTGACGCGCTGCGACACTTATAAGAACAGAGGAAAGCGAAATGACTGACAAGCCTGGTTACCGTCGCCCACAGGCAGGCACTCAGCCTGACTACCTGCACCCGACCTATCAATCCACCAACCTGCGCTCGCCGTCCAAGCCTTTGGTGTATCTGCCTCATTCACTCTCGGAAATCACCGGGCCGACCATTGGCGCCGAGCACGTCGCCGAGAAGGACAACGACCTGACCGCCCAGCACGACGGTGAGCCGTTGGGCGAGCGCATCATTATTCATGGCCGCGTACTCGACGAAAACGGTCTGCCGGTGCCGGGTATTCTGGTGGAGATCTGGCAGGCGAACGCCGCCGGCCGCTACAACCACGCGCGCGATCTGCACGACGCGCCGCTGGACCCGAATTTTACCGGCACCGGCCGAACCGTTACCGATGCCGACGGCTGGTATCAGTTCCAGACCATCAAGCCCGGCGCCTATCCGTGGGGCAATCACCACAATGCGTGGCGCCCGGCGCACATCCATTTTTCCCTGTTCGGGCCGAGCATCCTCACGCGTCTGGTCACGCAAATGTATTTCCCCGGTGATCCGTTGCTGGCCTATGACCCAATCTACAACTGCGTGCCGGATACCTCGGCCAAGGAACGCCTGATCGCCCGTTTCGATCTGGAAAAAACCATTCCGTCCTACGCCCTCGGTTACCGCTGGGACATCGTGCTGCGCGGCCGTGATGCCACGCCGATGGAGAAATAAGATGACCCTGACTGCGACTACCTCCCACACCGTCGGGCCGTATTACCACATCGGCCTGACCTGGCTGAATCGCGAAGCCCTCGCCAACGAGCTGACCCTGGGCGAGCGCGTAGCGATCACTGGCCAAGTGGTGGACGGCAATGGCGATGTCGTCAACGACGCCATGCTCGAAGTCTGGCAGGCCAACGCCGCCGGCAAATACGACCACCCGGAAGATCAGCAAGACAAACCGCTCGACCCGAATTTCGAAGGTTTTGGCCGGATCCCTGTGGACGCCGAAGGGCGCTTCCGTTTCACCACGATCAAACCCGGCACGGTGCAAGGGCTGAAAGGCTCGACCCAGGCGCCGCACCTGGTGGTGCTGGTGTTCGCCCGGGGCCTGGTCAAGCACCTGCTGACGCGGATCTACTTTGAGGGTGAGCCGGCGAACGTGGATGACCCGTTGCTGGAATGCGTGCCGGCAGAACGTCGCCAGACCTTGCTGGCCAAAGCGGATGCTTCGGGCGTTTACCAGTGGAATGTGATTCTGCAGGGCACCGATGCCGAGACGGTGTTTTTCGATTACTAAACAACACCGCCAATCCCTGTAGGAGTGAGCCTGCTCGCGATTGCGGTGTGTCAGATTTGAATTGTCTCAATGACACACTGCAATCGCGAGCAGGCTCACTCCTACAAGGGAAACTGTGTAGCCGAGTGCATGATCGTTCCCACGCTCTGCGTGGGAATGCATCCCGTGACGCTCTGCGTCACAGTGGACGCGGAGCGTCCATGGCGGCGTTACCACGCGGAGCGTGGGAACGATCAATACAGGATGTGGAACGGGAGTGTTGCAAAGTGTGTCTAGACTGTGACCGTCCCTTTCGAGTGAAAAGACAATGACCACCACCACTTCCCATTACACCGGCGAAGAGCGCAGCAAGCGCATCTTCGCCATTGTCGGCGCCTCGTCCGGCAATCTGGTCGAATGGTTCGACTTCTACGTCTACGCCTTCTGCGCGATCTATTTCGCCCCGGCGTTTTTCCCCTCCGATAACCCGACCGTGCAACTGGTCAACACCGCCGGTGTGTTTGCCGCCGGCTTCCTGATGCGGCCGATTGGCGGCTGGATCTTTGGCCGGGTCGCCGACAAGCACGGGCGCAAGAATTCGATGCTCATCTCGATTCTGATGATGTGCTTTGGCTCGCTGTTGATCGCCTGCCTGCCGACCTACAAGGACATTGGCGTCTGGGCGCCGGTGCTGCTGCTTTTCGCGCGTCTGTTGCAAGGGCTATCGGTAGGTGGCGAATACGGCACCACCGCAACCTACATGAGTGAGGTGGCGCTCAAGGGCCAGCGCGGCTTCTTCGCCTCGTTCCAGTACGTGACGTTGATCGGTGGGCAACTGCTGGCGGTGTCGCTGGTGGTGGTGCTACAACAGTTCCTCACCGAGGAAGACCTGCGGGCCTACGGCTGGCGGATTCCGTTTGTGGTTGGTGCGGTGGCGGCGCTGATTTCGCTGTTCCTGCGGCGCTCGCTGAAAGAAACCACCAACAAGGAAACCCGCGAACACAAAGACGCCGGCAGCATCGCGGCACTGTTTCGCGATCACAAAGCCGCGTTCATTACGGTACTCGGCTACACCGCGGGCGGGTCGCTGATTTTCTACACCTTCACCACCTACATGCAGAAATACCTGGTCAACACCGCCGGCATGCACGCCAAGACCGCCAGCTACATCATGACCGGCGCGCTGTTTCTGTACATGTGCATGCAGCCGCTGTTCGGCATGCTCGCCGACAAGATCGGCCGACGTAATTCGATGCTCTGGTTCGGCGCCCTCGGCACGCTGTTCACCGTGCCGATCCTGCTCAGTTTGAAAAGCATCAGCAGTCCGTTTCTGGCGTTCGTGCTGATCACGCTGGCGCTGGCAATTGTCAGTTTCTACACCTCGATCAGCGGGTTGGTGAAAGCCGAAATGTTCCCGCCCGAGGTGCGCGCCCTCGGTGTCGGTCTGGCCTATGCGGTGGCCAATGCGATCTTTGGCGGTTCGGCGGAATTCGTCGCCCTGAGCCTGAAAAATATCGGCATGGAAAACTCGTTCTATTGGTACGTCACGGCGATGATGGCGGTGGCGTTCCTGTTCAGCCTGCGCCTGCCGAAACAGGCGGCGTATTTGCACCACGATCTCTAACCTCCAGCGCGCGGGCCGGCTTGGCCCGCGCCGGCAAGGACTGTTTATGACTCAGCGACCGGGCAATCAATTGTTCGATGCCTACTTCACCGCCCGTGATATGCGCGAGGTGTTCTGCGATCAGGGCCGCGTGCAGGCAATGCTCGACTTCGAAGCGGCGCTGGCCCGGGCCGAGGCGCGTGTTGGGCTGATTCCTTCATCAGCGGTGGCACCGATTGCGGCGGCGTGCGACGCCGGTCTGTATGACTTCGCCGCGCTGGGCGAGGCGATTGCCAGCGCCGGCAACTCGGCGATTCCACTGGTCAAGGCGTTGGGCAGACAGATTGCGTCTAGCGACGCCGAAGCCGAGCGCTATGTGCATCTGGGCGCGACCAGTCAGGACGTGATGGATTCCGGGCTGGTGCTGCAATTGCGTCAGGCGTTGGCGCTGATCGAAAGCGATCTGGCGCAACTGGCCGATTCGCTAGCCACCCAGGCACAACGGTTTGCCACCACACCGTTGGCCGGGCGCACCTGGCTGCAACACGCGACGCCAGTCACCCTCGGCATGAAAATCGCCGGCTGGCTGGGTGCTGTGACGCGCAGCCGTCAGCGTCTGCGGGAACTGAAACCGCGGCTGTTGGTGCTGCAATTCGGTGGCGCCTCCGGCACGCTCGCGGCGCTGGGTGAGCAGGCCTTGCCAATCGCGCAAGCCTTGGCCGAAGAGCTGCAACTGAGCCTGCCGGAACAACCGTGGCACACCCAGCGCGATCGCATCGTCGAATTCGGCGCTGTGCTTGGCCTGATCGCCGGCAGCCTCGGCAAGCTCGGTCGCGACATCAGCCTGTTGATGCAGACCGAAGCGGCGGAAGTGTTCGAGCCGGCGGCGCCGGGCAAAGGCGGGTCATCGACCATGCCGCACAAACGCAACCCGGTGGGCGCGGCAGTATTGATCGGCGCGGCGACCCGGGTGCCGGGGCTGGTGTCGACGCTGTTCAGTGCGATGCCGCAGGAACACGAGCGCAGCCTCGGTCTGTGGCATGCCGAATGGGAAACCCTGCCGGAGATTTGCTGCCTGGTCTCGGGTTCGCTGCAACAGGCGCGCTTGCTTGCCGATGGCCTGGAAGTCGACGCCGCACGCATGACCCGTAACCTCGACTTGACTCAAGGGCTGGTGCTGGCCGAAGCGGTGAGCATTGTCCTCGCACAGCGGGTGGGTCGCGACACTGCGCATCATCTGCTGGAACAGTGCTGCAAACGCGCGGTGGCCGAGCAGCGTCACTTGCGCGCGGTGCTCGGTGACGAGCCGCAAGTCACCGCCGAACTCAGCGAGGCTGAACTCGACGATCTTCTCAACCCCGCGCACTACCTCGGCCAGGCCCACGTCTGGGTCGAGCGCGCGGTGGCCGAACACAACGCTTTGACTGTCTGAAGGAGAAGGCTGTGGCTTTCGTTCACCTCGCCGATGGCGAACTGCACTACCAAATCGATGGCCCGGACGATGCGCCGGTGCTGGTACTGTCCAACTCGCTGGGCACCGACCTGCACATGTGGGACGCGCAGATGCCGGCGTTCACCGAGCATTTTCGCGTGCTGCGTTTCGACACTCGCGGTCACGGCCGATCGCTGGTCACCGAAGGGCCGTACAGCATTGAGCAACTGGGCCACGACGTGCTCGGTCTGCTCGATGCGCTGCACATCGAGCGTGCACATTTCTGCGGACTGTCGATGGGCGGATTGATCGGCCAGTGGCTGGGGATCAATGCCGGCCAGCGCCTGCACAAGCTGGTCGTCTGCAACACAGCGGCGAAAATCGGCGATCCGTCGGTGTGGAATCCGCGCATCGAAACGGTATTGCGCGACGGCCCGGCGGCGATGGTCGCGCTGCGTGACGCCTCGATTGCGCGCTGGTTCACCCCGGACTTTTCCGCGGCGCACCCCGACGCGGCGAAGAAGATTACCGACATGCTCGCCGCGACGAATCCACAAGGTTATGCGGCCAACTGCGCCGCCGTGCGCGACGCCGATTTCCGTGAGCAACTGGCTTCGATCAAGGTGCCGTTGCTGGTGATTGCCGGCAGCGAAGATGCGGTGACGCCACCGTCCGGTGGGCATTTCATTCGTGACCATGTGCGCGGCGCCGAATACGCCGAGTTCTACGCGGCGCACCTGTCCAACGTGCAGGCCGGCGCCGGGTTCAGCGACCGTGTGCTGGCGTTTTTGCAGGCTCAGTGAGGAAGATTTTGTGGACGAAAAACAACGTTACGACGAAGGCATGCAAGTGCGCCGCGCGGTATTGGGCGACGCCCATGTCGATCGCAGCCTGACCACCCTGACCGAATTCAACTCGGAGTTCCAGGAGATGATCACCCGCCACGCCTGGGGTGACATCTGGACCCGCCCGGGTCTGCCCCGGCATACCCGCAGCCTGATCACCATTGCCATGCTGATCGGCATGAACCGCGAGGGTGAACTGAAACTGCACCTGCGCGCGGCGGCCAACAACGGCGTGAGCCGGGGCGAGATCAAGGAAGTGATCATGCAGAGCGCGATTTATTGCGGGATCCCGGCGGCGAATGCGACGTTTCATCTGGCCGAATCGGTGTGGGATGAATTGGGCGTTGAATCCCGGGATTGATGGTGTCTGAGCTGATGCTATCGCGAGCAAGCTCACTCCTACAGGGAAACGCATTCCAAATGTAGGAGTGAGCCTGTTGTGGTCGAACTTTTTTAGACCATGATGTAGGAGCCTCGATTTAAGGAAGCGTCATGGGA